>DASSBI010000218.1:0-4255 GCA_035698965.1 Gaiella sp.
GTCTGGGGCGAGGAGGACGGCGGCACCCGCAAGCCGACCGTCGAGCCGCACGTCCAGGTGGAGATCCGGGGCATCGTCAGCCCCGTGCCGTACGTCGAGACCGTGCGCAGCACGTACCGGCCGGACAGCTGGCGGACGGCAGGCGTGTGAGGCAA
This sequence comes from Gaiella sp., assembly GCA_035698965.1. Taxonomy (GTDB): domain Bacteria; phylum Actinomycetota; class Thermoleophilia; order Gaiellales; family Gaiellaceae; genus Gaiella. The sequence continues at coordinate 156 of DASSBI010000218.1, forward strand.
CCGAGTGGGGCGAGGCTGAAGCCACGCCCCGGTCCCCGGTGTGCCGGCCCGGGCGTGGCTTCGGCCTCGCCCGTCGTGCTGCAGTAGGGTGGCCATCGTGCCGCCGACCGTGCGTGACGCCGCCTTCGACGTCCTCCGGGGGCACGGCCTCACCACGCTCTTCGCCAATCCGGGCTCGACCGAGATCGAGCTGCTTGCCGACCTCCCCGGCGACCTGCGGTTCGTGCTCGGGCTTCACGAGAGCTCGGTCGTCGGGATGGCCACGGGGTTCGCGCTGGGCCGCCGTGAGCCTGCGCTCGCGATCCTCCACACGACTCCCGGCCTCGGCAACGCGGTCAGCGCGATCGCCACGGCGCGGGTCAACCGCGTGCCGCTCGTGATCCTCGTCGGGCAGCAGGACAGGCGCCACATCGCTTCGGAGCCGTTCCTCACGGGGCGGTTGCAGGGGCTCGCAGGCGACTACCCGGTCTGGGTCGACCAGCCGCTGCAGGCGCAGAGCGTGCCGGCGTCGATCGCGCGGGCTTACCACGAGGCCGTCACGTGGCGCGGTCCCGCGCTCGTCATCGTGCCGATGGACGACTGGGCCGCCGAGGCGACGCCCGCCGAGGAACAGGCCGCGCCGCGGCAGGTGTTGCGCGTCCGGGCAGCCGACGCGTCCGTCGTCGCACAGCTCGCGGAGCTTGTCGACGGCGCGGAGCGTCCCGCGCTCGTCGCGGGTGCCGGGATCGACGACGCGGACGCGTGGGCGGCCGTTGTCGCGCTCGCGGAGCGCCTGTCGTGCCCCGTCTGGCAGGAGTCGTTCAGCGGACGCGCGGGCTTCCCGCAGGATCACCCGCTCTTCGCGGGGCATCTCGGGGCCGACCGGCCGCGCCTCCGCCAGGCGCTCGCACCGCACGACCTCGTGCTCGCCGTCGGCGCGCCGGCGTTCCGGCAGTACGCCTTCTCGCCGGGGCCGTTCGTCGAGCCCGGGACGAAAGTCGTCGTGGTCAGCCAAGACCCGGCGGAGGTGCATCGCAGCACGGCGGACCTTGCGGTGCTCGCCTCGCCCGAGGCGGTCTGCTCGGCGCTCACAGGTGTCGTGTCCGCGCGGGAGGCCGGCCCTGAGCCGTTCGTCCGCCCCGAGCCGCCGGAGTCGTCGGCGCCCGGTGAACCGCTCCGCGCCGGGCACGTCTTCACGGCGGTCGCCGAGCGGCTCGCGGACGACGCGATCGTCTTCGAGGAGTCGCCTTCCAACCGTCCCGAGCTGCTCGCGCGTGTGCCGGCACGACAGCCGCTCGGCATGCTGAGTCCGGCCATGGGGGGCCTCGGCTTTGCGCTTCCGGCCGCGACCGGGATCCGCATGGCGTGCCCCGACCGGCCCGTCGTCGCCTTTGTGGGGGACGGCTCGTCGCTCTACTCGATCCAGTCGCTCTGGAGCGCGGCGCACTACGGAGCCGGGGCGCTCTTCGTGATCCTCTCGAACGGCGGGTACGCCGTGATGGACCGCCTTTCCGAGCAGCACGGCGGCACAGCTCCGTGGCCCAGCTTCGGCGTGGACGTCGCCGGACTGGCGCGCGCGTTCGGATGCCCGGCGCGCACGGTGCACGAGCACGGCGAGCTGCTCACGGCGCTCGACGAGGTCGTCCCGGGCCTTGCGAGTCGTGACGAGCCGCTGCTGCTCGAGGTCGTCGTCGAGCCCGACGAGAGCTTCGCGCCGTGAAGGCTGCTCTGCTGCGCGCGTACCACGAGCCTCTCGAGCTGGTCGAGCGGCCGGTGCCCGAGGTCTCCGACGTGAGCGACGTCCTCGTGCGCGTCGGAGGCGCGGGCGTATGCGCCACCGACCTGCACGCGATCGAGGGCCTGATGGAGCCGGCGGGCGTGACGCTGCCGCTCGTCCTCGGCCACGAGAGCGCCGGCTGGGTCGAGGCCGTCGGGACAGGGGTGACGACCGTGGCCCCGGGCGATGCGGTGCTCGTCTACCCGCCGTACAGCTGCGGCCTGTGCGTCGCCTGCCGGCGTGGCAACGACATGCACTGCGTGCGCCACCAGTTCACCGGCCTATCGGTCGACGGCGGCTTCGCCGACTCCGTGCTCGTCTCCGAGCGATCCCTCGTGCCGCTCCCCGCAGGCGTCGAGCCGGTCGACGTGGCGCCGCACGCGGACGCCGGGCTTACCGCGTACCACGCGGTTCGGCGGCTTGCGCACCTCGCCGTCCCCGGCTCGACGGCCGTCGTGATCGGCGTCGGCGGCGTCGGGCACATCGCGCTCCAGCTCGTCTGCGAGCTGGGAGCGAGCTCGGTGATCGCGATCGACACCGACGAGCGCCGGCGGCGGCTCGCGATGGAGCTCGGGGCGCCCGAGGCGATCGACGGGCAGGACGCGGTCGATGCCGTGCGCGACCTCACCGGCGGCCGCGGGGCAGACCTCGTCTTCGACTTCGTCGGCACGGACGAGACCCACGCGGGGTCGGCGGCGATGCTGGCCCGCGGCGGAACGTACTCCGTGATCGGCTACGGCGGCACGATCTCGATTCCGTCACCGGCGCTCGTCGTGGACGAGCACGCCGTGGTCGGCAACCTCGTCGGCACGTGGATCGACCTCTGGGAGCTACTCCAGCTCCATGCGGCGGGCCGGATCGTGCTGAAGACCGAGGTGCACCCGCTCGACGCCGTCAACGACGTGCTCGACAAGCTCCGCGAGGGCGAGGTCACCGGCCGCGCGGTGCTCGTTCCCTAGCGAGTCGGCGGCTCGGGCACACCGAGCTCCGCCTGGAGTGCCGCACCGAGCGCGAGCAGCTGCCTGTCCGACCCCGCAGGCCCGACGAGCGAGAAGCCGACCGGAAGCCCGCTCGCGGAACCCACGCCCGCCGGCAGCGCCGCGACCGGAAAGCCGGTCCAGTCCCAGAGGTGCGTGAGCGAGATGAGCGCGTAGTCCGTCCCCGCGTGGTCGTAACCGTCCCCGCGCAACGGAGCGACGACGGGGATCGTCGGCTCGAGCACCGCGTCGATGCGGTGCTCCGCGAGCCAGTCGGCCCACCCGCCGGACGTCTCGAGCCTCCGGCGCTGGGCGGCAACGTAGTCCTCGGCGGACATCGCGCGGCGCTCTCCCGTCTCGACCCACTCGCGCAGCGAAGGCCGGTACTCCTCGCGGCGGATGTCGAAGCGGCGGTGGTACACGAGCATCTCGGTGGTCAGCACGTCGACGAAGTCCTCGCCGACGGCGTCGGGCTGGCCGGGCGCGGGAGGGTCGACGAGCACAGCACCCAGCCGCCGGCATGCGTCGAGCGCTCGGTCGAAGCCGGCGGCGACGTCAGCGTCGAGGTCGACGGAGCCCAGGCGCGGCGAGACGGCAAGGCGGGCGCCGCCCAGGACCCTGCCGCTGCGCCGGGACGGCGCGTGCAGCGCGCTCTCAGCGCGGCGCCGGTCCGGCCCGGCCATCGCCTCGAGCAGCACGGCACAGTCCGCGAGCGAACGCGCCATCGGGCCCGCGTGGTCGAGGGTCCACGCGAGCGGCACCACGCCTGCCAGAGAGACGAGACCGCGCGTCGGCTTCATCGCCGACGTGCCGGAGCACGCGGCTGGGATCCGCAAGGAGCCGGCGGTGTCTGTCCCCGTCGCCGCCGGCGTCATTCGCGCTGCAAGCGCGGCCGCGGACCCACCGCTCGAGCCTCCCGCGGAGCGATCGAGCGCCCACGGGCTTCCGACCTGGTCGGTCGTGCCTCCCGCGGCGAACTCGTGCGTGTGGAGGTGACCGAGGAGCACCATCCCCGCAGCGGACAGCCGCTTCCAGACGTCGCAGTCCTCGTCGGGCACATCGGCGAGCAACGTGCTCGATGCCGTGACCGGCTTGTCGGCGACGCCGTAGAGGTCCTTCAGCCCGATCGGCACGCCGGTCAGCGGATGCGCCGGGCCGTCCCGGCGGACGGCAGCCCCGCTCAGGCGCTCGTCCGCGCGCGAGGCGGCCGCGTGCGCGTCCTCCTCATAGACGCGCACCCAGGCGTTGATCGAGCCCGGGTCGCCCTGATGGCTGTGTGTGCCGTCGACCTTGCGGATTCGCTCGAGCAGCGCACCGGTCACCTCTCCGGCGGAGAGCTCGCGCCGCTGCAGGCGGCTCGACAGCTC
>DASSBI010000219.1:0-7064 GCA_035698965.1 Gaiella sp.
GAGGCCGACCGGCTCGCGGTCGAGGAGCCGCTCGAGATCCGCGTCGACGGGACGGCGGTGGCCGTCACGATGCGGACGCCTGGGCACGACGAGGAGCTCGCGCTCGGGTTCTGCCTCACGGAAGGGATCCATCCGGTCGCCGCCCATCCGGCCGCAGACCTCGCCGCGAACGTCGTCGAGGTCGACGCCCCGGGGGCCGACCTCGGATCGGTGCAGCGCTCCTTCTACACCTCGTCGTCGTGCGGGGTCTGCGGCAAGGGCGCGCTCGAGGCGGTGGCCGTGGACGCGCCACGCGTCGAGAGCGACCTCGCCGTCCCGTTCGCGGTGCTGGCCGCCCTCCCGATGGCCCTCACCGAGGCGCAGGCGGCGTTCGCGCTCACCGGCGGCCTCCACGCGACCGGGCTCTTCTCGCCAGACGGCACGCTGCTCTGCACGCGGGAGGACGTCGGCCGCCACAACGCGATGGACAAGGTGATCGGGTGGGCATTCGGCGAGGGCCTGCTCCCGCTCTCGCGGTCGGTCCTGTGCGTCAGCGGGCGCCTCTCGTTCGAGCTCGTGCAGAAGGCGGCCGTCGCCGGTTGCCCCGTGCTCGTGGCCGTCGGCGCTCCGTCGTCGCTCGCGGTCGAGCTCGCCGACGACCGAGGTCTGACGCTCTGCGGATTCGTGCGCGACGGCTCCGCGACCGTCTACACGCATCCCCACCGCGTCCTGGCATGACCTGGCCGCGCGACGAGCCGCAAGTGACACAGTGTCACTTGGGTCTGACCGGCGTGCTCCTGGTCGGCGGCGCGTCGGAGCGGTTCGGGTCGCCGAAGGCGCTCGCGCGGTTCAGGGGCGAGGCGCTCGCGGAGCGTGGGCACCGGCTGCTGGCCGAGGCTTGCGACGAGGTGCTGGTGGTGGGCAAGGCCGGGGAGCTCGACGGGCGGCTCCCGTTCGCCGTCCTCGACGACGGCGCGTCGGGACGTGCTCCCGTCCACGGCCTCGTCGCCGGGCTTCGCGCCGCAGCGCACGACACCGTCGTGGCACTCCCCGTCGACGTCCCTCTGATGACGTCCGAGGCGCTCCGCGCGCTCGGTGACGCGGGTGCCGTCCCGTCACCGCGGGTGCCGCTTCCCGGGGCGTACCCGCGCGCCCTGCTCCCCGTCCTCGAGTCGCGCGTCGCCGCCGGGGAGCTCTCGCTCCGCGGAGTGAACGAGACGACGCTCGAGATTCCGGCGGCCCTGCTCGCCGACGCCGACACGCCCGCCGCGCTCGCCGACCTCGAGCGGTTAGCCTGACCGCCTCGAAGACCGAGGGAGGTTCCATGGCAGTGCTCGACGGAAAGGCGGCGATCGTCACGGGCTCGGCGCGCGGGATCGGACGCGCGACGGCGGCCCTACTCACCGAGCACGGCGCCCGGGTGCTCGTGACCGACCTCGACGAGGACGCCGCCCGCGAGGCCGCGGAGAGCATCGGAGGCGAGACGGCCGTCTTCGGTGGCGACCTCACGAAGGAGGACGTCCCGGAAGCAGTCGTGCAGCGCGCGGTGGACGTCTTCGGGCAGCTCGACATCGTCGTCAACAACGCCGGCTACACGTGGGACGGGATGGCGCACAAGATGGGCGACGACCAGTTCCGCGCGATGCTCGAGATCCACACCGTCGTCCCGTTCCGGCTGCTCCGCGCCGCCGCGCCGTACCTGCGCGAGGCGGGCAAGGCCGACAGGGAGGGGGGCCGGGAGATCTTCCGGAAGGTCGTGAACGTCACGTCGATCTCCGGCACGCAGGGCAACCTCGGCCAGGCGAACTACTCGGCGGCGAAGGCCGGGCTCGTCGGGCTCACGAAGACGCTCGCCCGCGAGTGGGGGCCCTTCAAGGTGAACGTCAACGCAGTCGCGTTCGGCTTCGTCGAGACGCGCCTCACCGCCTCCTCGGACGAGGGAGGCGAGAGCTTCGTCAAGGACGGGGTCGAGATCCCGCTCGGCATCCCGTCGCGGATGCGTGAGCTGGCCCCGATGATCATCCCGCTCGGCCGCCCCGCGACGCCGGAGGATGCGGCCGGGCCGATCTTCTTCCTCTGCTCGCCGTGGTCGAACTTCGTGCACGGGCAGGTGCTGACCGCGAGCGGCGGCCAGACCACCGGGATGACGACCTGAGGTGACCGGAATCGGGCGGGTCGACCTCGAGAAGATCGTCGCGATCGACGTGCACACGCACGCCGAGGTCGGGCGGACCGGCGAGGACGGCCTTCTGCCCGAGTGGCGCGAGGCGGCGCAGAGGTACTTCGGTGAGGCCGCCACGCCGACGGTAGAGGAGGTCGCCGCCTACTACCGCGAGCGGAACATGCTCGCGGTCGTGTTCACCGTCGACGCGGAGACGGTCACCGGCCGTGCCGCGGTGCGGAACGAGGAGATCCTCGAGGTCGCCGCCGCGAACCCGGACGTGCTCATTCCCTTCGCAAGCGTCGACCCGAACCGGGCGAACGCGGTCGAAGAGGTGCGCCGGCTGATCCGCGACACCGCCGTGCGCGGCTTCAAGTTCCACCCCAACGTGCAGGCGTTCTTCCCGAACGACCGCGCGTTCTACCCCATCTACGAGGCGATCGAGGACGCCGGCCTGCCGGCGCTCTTCCACACGGGGCACTCGGGCATCGGCACGGGCCTGCCCGGTGGCGGCGGGATCCGGCTCAAGTACTCGAACCCGATGCACGTCGACGACGTCGCCGTCGACTTCCCCGGCCTGACCATCGTGCTCGCGCACCCCTCGTTCCCCTGGCAGGACGAGGCGATCTCGGTCGCGCTGCACAAGCAGCAGGTCTACATCGATCTCTCCGGTTGGTCGCCGAAGTACTTCCCGCCCCAGCTCGTGCGCTACGCGAACACGCAGCTCCGCGAGCGCGTCCTCTTCGGGTCGGACTTCCCGCTCATCACCCCGGACCGCTGGCTCGCCGACTTCGCGCAGGCCGACTTCAAGGACGAGGTGCGCCCGCTGATCCTCAAGGAGAACGCCGTCCGCCTGCTCGGCCTGCGGTGAGCCGCCCCGACGCGCCGTCGGGGTAGATTCTCCTTGCAAGCGTCGGAAGGAGCTCTTCGCATGTCGAAGCCGCACGGTCGACTCACCCAGCCGCTCGTCCGCGACGGCGCCGATCTCCGGCCCGCCTCGTGGGACGAGGCGCTCGACGTCGTCGCGACGGGGTTCGCGCGCGCGCGGGAGGCGGACGCCACCCGGTCGTTCGGGATGTTCTCCTGCTCCAAGGCGACGAACGAGATGAACTACCTGGCGCAGAAGCTCGCGCGCCAGGTCATGGGCTCCAACAACATCGACTCGTGTAACCGCACCTGACACGCACCTAGCGTCGTCGGTCTGGCGACGGTGTTCGGAGCGGGCGGCGGAACGTCGTCGTACCGTGAGATGGAGGAGACGGACGTGATTCTCCTCTGGGGCTCGAACGCCCGGGAGACGCACCCGATCATCTTCCACCATCTCCTGAAGGGGGTGCGAAACGGCGCGCGCCTGTACGCCATCGACCCGCGCCGGACGACCTCCGCCCGGTGGGCCGACCGATGGCTCGGGCTCGACGTCGGCTCCGACGTCGCGCTCTCGAACGCCATGGCGCGGGAGATCATCCATGCGGGCCTCGTGAATCGCCCCTTCGTCGACCGCGCGACCGAGGGCTTCGGGGAGTACGCCGCGTCCGTCGAGCCCTTCACGCTCGCCGAGGGCGAGCGGCTGACCGGTGTCCCGGCGGAGGTGATCGGCGAGACGGCGCACGCGTTCGCACGCGCCGACCGGGCGATGATCTGCTGGACGCTCGGGATCACCGAGCACGCGAACGCGGTCGACAACGTGCTCGCGTTGATCAACCTCGCGCTCCTGACCGGCCACGTCGGCCGCTACGGCTCCGGTCTCAACCCGCTGCGTGGCCAGAACAACGTGCAGGGCGGCGGTGACATGGGTGCGATCCCGAACAAGCTGCCGGGCTTCCAGGACATCGAGCGCGACGAGGAGGCGCGCGCGCGCTTCGAGGCAGCCTACGGCGCGCCGGTACCGCCGCACTACGGCTGGCATCTCACGCAGATGTTCCACGCGATGGAGCGCGGCGAGCTCAAGACGGTCTACGTGATCGGCGAGAACCCCGCGCAGTCCGAGGCCGACGTCAACCGCACGCGGCGCCTGCTCGCCGAGCTCGACCTGCTCGTCGTGCAGGACATCGTGATGACGCGGACGGCCGAGATGGCCGACGTCGTGCTGCCCAGTACCGCCTCGTGGTGCGAGGCCGAGGGCACCGTGACGAACAGCGAGCGGCGCGTCCAGCGCGTGCGCAAGGCTCTCGACCCGCCCGGTGACGCGCGCGACGACATGTGGATCCTCTGCGAGCTCGCGCGCCGGCTCGGCCACGACTGGGGCCACCCCACGGCCGAGGAGGCCTGGGACGAGTTGCGTTCCCTGTCCCCGATGCACGCAGGGATGGGCTACGACCGCCTCGACGCGCTCCGCGGCCTGCGGTGGCCGTGCCCCGACGAGGATCACCCCGGCGCGGTCTTCCTCCACGAGCGTCTCTGGGCCGATCCGGTCGAGGGGCCGCGGGCGCCGTTCAGCGTCGTCGAGGCCAAGCCGCCGTTCGAGGCACTCGACGCCGACTACCCGATCCGCCTCACAACCGGGCGCCGCCTCGAGTCGTACAACACGGGCGCGCAGTCGAACCGCTACCGCTCGCCGCTCCACCGCGGCGAGGCGCTCGAGCTCTCGCCCGAGGACGTCGAGCGGCTCGAGGTGAGCGAAGGCGAGGTCGTGCGTGTCTCGTCGCGGCGAGGCTCCGTCGAGGCTCCGGTGCGGGTCGACGATTCGCTGCGCGCGGGGCTTGCCTTCATGTCGTTCCACTTCCCGGACGACGTGGACACCAACCAGCTCACGATCGACGCGACCGACCCCAAGTCCGGCACCGCGGAGTTCAAAGCGGCCGCGATCCGCGTCGACCGGCTCGAGCCCGCCGAGCGGGAAGCCGGCGAGTCGGTCCGCGAGCCGGCGGAGGCGCGCGGGTAGTGGATCTCCGCTTCATCGCGGACGCGGAGCCGACCGCGTCGGAGCGCGCCGCGCTCGACGACGTGCTCGGGCCGCCCGGGTCGAGCTGGGAGGGCGGAGCGCGCCTGACCGGCGCCGACGGCAACACGGCTGCCGGCGGCCACACGGCGCGCGCGCAGCGCCACCTTCTGCTCCCGGCGCTCTGGGCGCTGCAGGAGCGGATCGGCTGGATCAGCCCGGGCGGTCTCAACGAGATCTGCCGCAGGCTGACGATCCCGCCCGCGGACGCGTACGGGGTCGCGTCGTTCTACGCGCTCCTCGCGCTCGAGCCGCGGCCGCCGCGCGTCGTCCACGTCTGCGAGGACGTGGCGTGTCGCTGCCACGGCTCGCAGGAGCTGATCGCGCAGCTCGAGGAGCGCTTCGGGCCGGAGGGCGAGCTCTCGGACGACGGCTCCGCGACCTGGTACCGGAGCCCGTGCCTCGGCCAGTGCGACCGTGCGCCCGCGGCGCTCGTCTCGGTCGCGGGAAACGAGCCGCTCGACCGTGCGCAGGCGCCCGTCACGGCCGCGGCAGTGCTCGACCTGCTTGCCGGCGGCGAGCCAGGCCCGTCGCCGGCCGCGCCGGTGCCGCAGGCGGGCGATCCGTCGCTGCGGCTCCTCCGCCGCGTGGGCGTCGCGGATCCGGCCAGCATCGACGACTACCGTGCCCACGGCGGCTACGCAGCCCTGCGCCGCGCGTTCGAGCTCGGGCCCGAGGGCGTGCTGCGCGAGGTGAAGGACTCCAAGCTCGTCGGGCGCGGCGGCGCGGCCTTCCCCACCGGGGTCAAGTGGGAGGCGGTCGCACGGCAACCCGCCCGCCCGCACTACCTCGTCTGCAACGCGGACGAGTCGGAGCCCGGGACGTTCAAGGACCGCGAGCTGATGGAGGGCGACCCGTTCGCGGTGATCGAGGCGATGACGATCGCCGCCTACGCCACTGGTTGCGAGCTGGGCTACCTCTACCTCCGCGGGGAGTACCCGGAGGCGCAGCACGCGCTCGAGCACGCGCGCGCGGAGGCCCGCTCGCGCGGGTTCCTCGGTGAGAACGTGATGGGCGAGGGCTTCTCGTTCGACGTCGAGATCCGGCGCGGCGCGGGCGCCTACATCTGCGGCGAGGAGACGGCGATCTTCGAGTCGATCGAGGGCAAGCGCGGCGAGCCGCGCAACAAGCCACCGTTCCCCGTCGAGGTCGGCCTGTTCGGGAAGCCGACCGTGGTGAACAACGTCGAGACGCTCGTCAACGTGCTCGACGTCGTGCTCGGCTCCGGCCCGGCGTTCGCGGCGGTCGGAACGGAGGGCTCGACCGGGTCGAAGCTCCTCTGCCTCTCGGGCCACGTCGCGCGTCCGGGCACGTACGAGGTGCGCTTCGGCGCGACCCTGCGCGACCTGCTCGACCTCGCCGGCGGAGTCCCGGGCGGGCGGCATTTGCAGGCGGTGCTGATGGGCGGCGCCGCCGGGGGCTTCCTCGGTCCCGACGACCTCGACGTGGCCCTCACGTTCGAGGGCGCCCGCGCGGCGGGAACGACGCTCGGCTCCGGCGTCGTCCTCGTCCTCGACGACACCGTCGACCTGCCGCGGCTCCTCCAGCGGATCGCCGCGTTCTTCCGGGACGAGTCGTGCGGCCAGTGCGTCCCGTGCCGCGTCGGCACGGTGCGCCAGGAGGAGGCGCTCGCACGCCTCGTCGCCGGCGAGCCGCTCGGCGGCCTCGAGACCGAGCTCGCGCTCATCGCCGAGGTCGGCCAGTGCATGCGCGACGCGTCGATCTGCGGGCTCGGGCAGACGGCGTCGAGCGCCGTCGAGTCCGCGATCCTCCGCCTCGACGTCTTCCCCGCGGGGCGCTCGTGACCGAGCTGCTCGCACCGAGCCGGATGGTCGAGCTCGAGGTCGACGGGCAGCCGGTGCGCGTCTTCGAGGGCGCCACGATCCTCGACGCATGCCAGAAGCTCGAGGTCGACACGCCGACTCTCTGCTTCGACGAGCCGCTCCGGCCGGCCAACGTCTGCCGCGTCTGCGTCGTCGAGCTCGA
>DASSBI010000220.1:0-2550 GCA_035698965.1 Gaiella sp.
GAGGCGGCGCAGCGTAGGCTTCACGGGTGGCCGACGCCGCCGCCCGCATCGTCTTCGACCACGTGACGAAGCGCTACCCGGGCCGGGCGGCGCCCGCCGTGGACGACCTCACGCTCGAGATCCCGGCCGGAGAGATCTGCATCCTCGTCGGGCCGTCCGGCGGCGGCAAGACGACGGCGATGAAGATGGTCAACCGGCTCGTCGACATGACCGAGGGCGACATCCGGATCGGCGACGAGAGCGTCCGCGACCGGGACGTGACCGAGCTCCGGCGCGGCATCGGCTACGTGATCCAGCAGACGGGACTCTTCCCTCACATGACGGTCGCCGAGAACGTCGCGACCGTGCCGCGGCTACTCGGCTGGGACAAGCAGCGGACCGAGTCGCGGGTCGACGAGCTGCTCGACCTGGTCGATCTCCCTGCCGTCGACTACCGCGCGCGCTATGCGGCCCAGCTCTCCGGCGGAGAGCGTCAGCGGGTCGGCCTCGCGCGCGCCCTGGCCGCCGACCCGCCCGTCATGCTGATGGACGAGCCGTTCGGCGCCCTCGACCCGATCACGCGAACGAGACTCCAACACGAGCTTCTCCGCATCCACCGCGAGGTGCGAAAGACGGTCATCTTCGTCACCCACGACATCGACGAGGCGATCCTGATGGGCGACCGGATCGCCATTCTCCGCCCCGGCGGCCGCCTGGCGCAGTACGACACGCCGGAGGCGATCCTCGCCGGGCCGGCCGACGAGTTCGTCGCCGACTTCGTCGGCGCCGACCGCGGGCTCAAGCGCCTTTCGCTGACCCGGCTCGACGAGCTTCCGCTCCAGCCGCTCGACGGCGCCCGGGGCCCGGCGCTGGCCGGGTCGACCACGCTCCGCGACGCGCTCTCGTCCATGCTGAGCGAAGGGAGCCGCGTGGTCGTCGTCCTCGACGGCGAAGGCGCGCCCCGTGGCTCGATCACCCTCGACGCGCTCGCGGAGCGGCTCGAGTCGTGACAGGGATCCTCGCGGCGTCGGGCCCGGTGATCCCAGACTTCGGGGAAGCGAGTTCCTGTGTCCAGGACAACCGGCTGTTCTGCCCCGACTGGGTGCGCGACAACTGGGGGCCGGTGCTCCAACCGGCGCTCCTGCAGCACGTCAAGCTCGTGGTGATCGCGGTCGCGATCGGGTTCGTGCTCGCGTTCGCCGCCGCGCTCGTCGCGCGGCGCAGTACCTGGTTCGAGCGGCCGTTCGACCTGTTCTCGGCGCTCGTCTACACGATCCCGAGCCTCGCGCTCTTCCAGCTGCTCGTCCCGATCACCGGGCTGACGGTGACGACGGTCGAGGTGGCGCTCGTCTCCTACACGCTCCTGATCCTCTTCCGGAACATCCTGACCGGGTTCCGCTCCGTCCCGGCCGACGTGCTCGAGGCCGCCCGTGGGATGGGCATGGGCTCGTTCCAGGTGCTCCGGCGGGTGGAGCTCCCGCTCGCGCTCCCGGCGATCATGGCCGGAGTGCGCGTCGCGACCGTCTCGACGATCGCGCTCGCCACCGTCGCGGCGTTCGTGATCCCGGAGGGTCTCGGCCGGCCGATCTTTCTCGCGCTCCGGCAGTTCTTCAACACGGAGCTGATCGTCACCGCGATCCTCGCCGTCGCGCTCGCGCTCGTCGCCGACGGGTTGCTCGTCCTCGCGCAGCGGGCGCTGACGCCGTGGACCCGGATCAAGGCGGGATCGTGATCGCGGATCTCTCGGTGTTCGGCGACGCCCTGCGCTTCATCCAGGAGAACCCGGGCCTCCTGTGGGACAAGACGGTCGAGCAGATCCAGCTCTCGGCGGCGGCGGTCGGCGTGGGGCTGCTCATCGCACTGCCGATCGGGATCGGCCTCGGCCATCTGCGCCGCTACTCCTTCGTCGCGATCAGCGTCGCCAACATCGGTCGCGCACTCCCGACCCTGGCGGTGATCGCCGTCGGCATCGTCTTCCTCCCGGTCGGCTTCACCGTCGTCCTCATCGCGCTCGTCGTGCTGGCCGTTCCGCCGATCCTCACGAACGCCTACGTCGGCGTGAGCGAGATCGACGCGGAGACGATCGAGGCCGCGCGCGGGATGGGCATGACCGAGCGGCAGATCCTCCAGCGCGTCGAGCTGCCGCTCGCCTCGCCGCTCCTCTTCGCGGGGATCCGAACCGCCGTCGTGTTCGTCGTCGCATCCGCCACGATCGCCGCCATCGCCGGCGGGGGAGGCCTCGGAGACGTGATCGTCAACCAGGCGAGCTACGGGATCGAGGGCGTGATCGGCGCGTCCATCCTCGTGTGTGCGCTGGCCTTCGCGTGCGACGGCCTCGTCGCGATCGTGCAGCGGCTCGTGACTCCGAAGCCGCTCCGGGGAAGGCACGTCGACGACGCGACCCTCGTCTCGGAGCCCTTGTAGACCGGGGTCCACTCTGTAAGGTCGAGACGTCCGGGGTCACCGACCGATCGGAGGGCACATGATCCGAAAGCACACCCGGCGCGCCGCGAAGGCGGCCTTCGCGATCTCTCTCGGGGTCGCGATCATCCTCGGTGGAGCCACCGCCGC
>DASSBI010000221.1:0-3004 GCA_035698965.1 Gaiella sp.
GCCGTGGGAGTGCCGGTGGCGTTCGAGGGACGCGCGGGGCTCGGGACGACGCCGTACGGCCACGCCCTCCTGTCGCTGCTCCGTTTCGCGTGGCTCGGCGGCGAGAGGCCCGAGCTGTTCGCGCATCTTCGCTCCCCGTACTCGGGCCTCGGGCGCAAGGAGGTCGACTGGATCGAAGGTCGCCTCCGCGGACGCGGGATCGTTCACGGCGACCGCGCGGCCGAGGTCGCTGCCGAGCTCCGCGAGGGGCGGGCACTGCCGCCGCTGGATCTGGCGCTTCGCGAGGGGTCCCCGATCGATGTCGTCCGCGAGCTCGCCGGCACGATGCTGCGAAACGCGCATGGCTCGTCGGCGCCTCCCACAGGTGACCGCGCCCGGCTCGACCTGCGGGCGTACGACGCGGTGACGAGGACGCTGGGCGAGCTCGCGCTCCTCGTCGGCGCGGGCCTTGACGTCGGTCGTGGAGACATCCTCTCCTCACTCGACCGCGCCGGCGTCCGCGGCGAAGCCGCCGGTGCGCCGGGAAGGGTCGCCGTGCTGGATCTGGCTCGTGCTCGCACACGTCGCTTCGACGTCGTCTTCGTCCTCGGGCTGGAGCAGGGGGTCATGCCGCGGCGGGCGCGGGCCGAGCCGTTCCTCGACGAGGACACCCGGCGCGCACTCGACGAGCGACGTGGCGCACGTCTCGTCCGGCCGGACGCGGCGAGTCGCGACCGCTACCTGTTCGCAGCGGTGTGCTCGCGGCCTCGGAGCAGGCTCGTACTCGTCCGGCAGGCAGTCGGAGACGAGGGGTCACCGCGCGAAGCCGGGCCATTCTGGGAGGCGGTCCGCGAGCTCTTCGACGAGGACGACGTCCGGCACCAGACACGCCGGCGGCCGCTTTCCGCCCTGACCTGGGAGCTCGAGGACGCGCCAACCGAGCGCGAACGCCTGCGGGGGCTCGCCGCGCTCGCTGCCGCCAACCCTGTCGAAGCCGGCTCGCTGGCCCGTGCGAACGGGTGGGACAGGCGGCTCGAGCGCGCGACCCGCGCGTTCGATCGTCCAACGCGGGTTACGCACGAGCGTGCCCTACGCCTGATGGCGCGGGACTCGTTCTCCGTCTCGGAGCTCGAACGGATGGCGTCCTGCTCGGCCGCGTGGTTCGTCGAGCGCTACCTGCGACCGTCGACGATCGACAAGCAGATCGACCGCATGCTGCGCGGCTCGATCCTGCATGCCGCGCTGCAGCGCTTCTACGTCAGGCTCCCGAGCGCGATCCCGGGCGCCGACCGCGTGACCGAGGCGAACGTCGAGGCGGCTGTCGCCCTCATGCAGGAATGCGTCGTCGACGCGGTCGAGACGGGCCTTCGGATCGAGGCGGGCGACCTCGACCGGCGCGAGCTCGAGCAGTCGTTGCAGCGCGATCTCGAACAGCTCGTCCGCGACGAGGCGTCGTCGGCATCGCCGCTCGTCCCACGTCACCTCGAGGTGTCGTTCCGGTCGTTCGAGCTGGACCCCGGAGTCGCGGTGAACGGCAAGATCGACCGCGTCGACGGAGAGCCGATGGGCGCGCAGGGCATCGTGATCGACTACAAGTCGGGCGCGGCATCCTCGGCCGCGGACATCCGCGCTCGCGACCTGCTCCAGCTGCCGCTCTACATGCTGGTCCTGCGCCGGCAGCTCGGACTGGAGCCGGTCGGGGGCATCTACGTCCCCGTAGGAGGCGGGCGGAGGCCCCGCGGCATGCTCCGCGCGGGGGACGGCCAGGTGCCGGGCTTCAGCCGCCGCGACTACCTCGAGCCCGACGACTTCGACGACGCTGTCGAGGAAGCCCGTCGGACCGCCGTCGGCCTCGTCGAGCGAATCCGCAGCGGGGACGTCCGGCACGACCCTCAGGGCGGCGACTGCCCGCACTGGTGCGACCTGTGGCCGATCTGCAGGAAACCTCGGCCGTGACGGCGTTCCCCAACGACCAGCAGCGCGCGGCGATCGAAGCACACGGGAACGTCTTCGTCGCGGCGGGGGCGGGCACGGGCAAGACCGCCGTGCTCGTAGAGAGATTCGTCCGGGCCGTCGTCGACGACGGGCTCGATGTCGACTCCGTCCTCGTGATCACGTATACGGAGAGGGCCGCCGGCGAGCTGCGCGCCCGGATCCGCGCCGCCCTGCTCGAGCGAGGCCGCGTCGACCTCGCGCTCGAGCTCGACGGCGCCTGGGTCTCCACGATCCACGGCTTCTGCCGGCGCGTGCTCGGCACGTATCCGTTGGCCTCCGGCGTCGACCCCTCGTTCCGCGTGCTGGACGAGCCGCAGGCGCTCGTCCTCCAAGCGGAGGCCTTCTCGGCGGCGCTCGAGCGATTCTGCGCGGCCGACGAGCCCGAGCGCTGGCGGCTCCTCGCGACGTACGGCGCCGTCGGTCTTCGCCAGATGCTCGTGGAGGTCTACGCGACGCTTCGCTCGGCCGGGCGCGAGCTCGTGCTCGAGTCGGGGGCGCGCGCGCCGTTGCGGGAGCGGATCGAGACGCTGCGCGATGCCGCCACGGGACTGCGCGACGACGCAGGCGCCACGGATCACCAGCAGGCGGCCGCCGCCGCGGCGTTGGAGCTGCTCGAGACGACGTCCCTTCCCGAGCGCCTGCTCGCCCTCGCGGACCTGAAGACGCGCGGGCCGCGGGCCGCCGCCTTCGCCGAGGCACGCGACGTGCTGGTCGCAGCCGCGCTCGAGGAGCTCGCCGCCCGCGACCGCGAGCTTCTGCAAGAGCTCCTGACGACATTCGGCGAGGCGTACGCGGAGGCCAAGGACGCGGAGTCGGCGGTCGACTTCGAGGATCTGCAGCTCAGGGCGCGCGACCTGCTTCGCGACGATCGTGCGATCCGCGCTCGCGAGCGGGAGCGGTTCCGCTCGATCATGGTCGACGAGTTCCAGGACACGAACCGCCTGCAGACCGAGCTGCTCGACCTCCTGTGCGACGGATCGGACGCAGACCTCTTCGTCGTCGGCGACGAGTTCCAGTCGATCTACGGCTT
>DASSBI010000222.1:0-2175 GCA_035698965.1 Gaiella sp.
CCATGCAAAGCGACCGAATCCCCCAACGGAACCGTCGAGCCGCGCGTGATGACGCCGCTGCGGTCGCCCCTGCCCCCCACTCAGGAGGCGCGACTCGCGCATGATCGAAGACACGCTCGTCGAGCAAGCACTCCACCTGCCGCGCCGTGAAGCAAGGCGCTGGGCACACACCCCGCTCGAACAGGAAGACCTCGTCGCCGACGGCAACCTCGCGCTCGCGAAGGCGGCCAAGCGGTACGACCCGTCGTACGGTGTCCCTTTCTCCGCTTTTGCGACGCCGTACGTTCGCGGCGCCATCGCGGACACCGTCCGCAGCCGCGCGCGCCGCAACACCCTCGGCAACGGACGGTGGGCCGACGTGGTCGGGTTCGGGGCCCTGACGCCAAGCGTCAGGAGCGACCAGGCCTTCGACCCCCCGGACCCCGGCCCGACGCCGCACGACACCGTCGAGAACCTCGACCGGCTGCGCGTGCTCGGGACGATCCCGGAGCGGGAGCGCATCGCGCTCATCCGAACGATGGTCGACGGCGACACGGCCGCCGACGTCGCGAAGGACCTCGGAGTCAGCACCGACCGGGTGTACACGCTCGTGCACAACGGCTCGACCCGGGTCAGGAGACGCGCGGCATGACCAGCCTGCTCGCCGAGGTGCTGCAGGGGGAGCCGCTCACCGAGCGCGAGACCGAGATTCTCGCCGCCGCGGCGGAGGGCGAGACGGCCGCCCAGACCGGAGCACGCCTGTACCTCTCGTCCGAGACGGTCAAGGGCTACCGCAAGCGCATCATCGCGAAGCTCGGGGCGCGCAACGGGACGCACGCCGTGGTGCTCGCCATCCGGCGAGGGCTGCTGCCGCTCTCGCCGCAGCGTCCCGTCGAGCCGGTCCCCGTCAGGGTCCGGGCTCCCGTCGGCCGCGGCTGACGCGTTAGCGACGCGGCCCGGTGTCGGCTGCCAGCGCGGCCTCGACCTCGTCGAGTGGGGCCTCGAGGCGGATCCAGGCCGGCCGTGGCTCGTAGCCGAGCTTGTCGTTCACGGCCCGCATCGGTGCGTTCGCGTCCTGCGTCGACGTCATCAGCTCGCGGAAGCCGTTCCGCGACGCCCACGCGATCTGCGCCTGCTTGAGGGCGGTGGCTATGCCGAGGTTGCGGTGGCTTGCCGCCACCGAGGTGAGGCCGTTCTCGGCCAGGTGCGGGTCGGCGGCGCGTCGGAGGAGGCTGACGAACCCGACGACGCATTCGCCGTCGAGAGCCACCAGCGTGCCGCCCTCGAGAACGTCCGGCCCGGCTGCGTCCTCGTCCATCCACCGCTCGTACGACGGAAGCTCGAGCGGCGCGTGCAGCGGCATCTGCGGGAGCGCCTCGCACGCGACCGAGTAGGCGCCCCGAAGGAGATCCGGCCGCTTCGCCAACTCGACGAGCACGATCCCGTCGGGCGGGGTGGGATCGGGCTCGTCCGGCCCGACCGGGCGCGAGATCTCGAGCTCGCGCAGCACCTCGCGCAGGCCGAACCGCGCCGCGAACCGCTCGCCCGCCTCGTCACCCTCCTCGACTCCGACCGCGAGGAGGTCGCTTCCGTGCGTCCGCGCCGCGAGGACGACGCGCTCGAGCAGGGCACGGCCGAGCCCACGCCGCCGGTATTCCGGCAGGACGACGTTGCCCACGTACGTCCGGCCGGGCAGGTCGGAGCGGATGGCGGACGCACAACCCGCGACCGCCCAGTCGATCCTGCCGATCACGCGGACGTCGTCGGGCTTGCGCACGCGGCGGCGCCCGAGCTCCTCCGCGGTGATCGGGTACCGCGGCACGATCGCGCTCCAGACGGCCGCGTATGCCTCGTGACCTGGGCGGTCGTCGAGGGCAAGCTCGGTGATCCCGACGTCGGCGTCGACGCTCATCCGGACCGCTTCAGCTTGCCATGCCGCTTTGCGTACACCTCGCCGCGGTTGAAGATCGCCAGACCGAGCGGGATGCACACCGCGCCGATGATGAGGAGCGGCCAGATGTCGTGCCAGAGCGACCCGAGGGAGGCGCCGTCGAGGATCGAGGCGCGGATCCCGTCGAGCGCGTACGTCGCGGGCGAGATCTTCGCGAGCCACTGCATCCACCCCGGCAGGACCTCGATCGGGTAGTAGACGCCCGAGACGACGAGCAGCATCCCCTGGGCGACGAACCCGAGCTG
>DASSBI010000223.1:0-4132 GCA_035698965.1 Gaiella sp.
GTACACTCGACGGTTGGTGAGTGCCCAACCGTCCGCCTCGGACATCCACGAGGGGAGCCGCACGAAGACGCCGCCGTCGCCGAGCGGTCGCCTCCTCCTCCGCATGCCTCCGGACCTCCACGGCGAGCTCGCCCAGGCCGCGGAGCGCGACGGGACGAGCCTCAACGGCTACATCATCGCGCGGCTCGGGGAGGCCGTCGGAAGGACGCCGGAGAGCGGCGGGGCGGCGGGATCCTCGGGGCTCTCGGCGGTCACGCTCCGGCGGCTCCTGATCGCGAACGTCGTGACCGTCGCGCTCGCGTCGGTCGCCGCGCTCGCGATCCTGCTCGTCGCCTGGCTCGGGTAGACGCGCCCGTGTCGGCCGCCGGCATCGCGGCCGTCGCCGTCGGCGCCTGGCTCACGGCGAGCCCGATGCCGGAGCCGCGCACCGAGGTCGCCGCCGCCCCGCTCGGCGGACGGATCGTCGTCGTGGGCGGGTTCCTGGCGAGCGGACGCAACTCGCGCCGTGTGGACGCGTATCACCCGCGCTCCGACACGTGGTCTCGGCTGCCCGACCTGCCGGCGTCCGTCGACCACGCGGCCGCCGCGTCGTGGCGCGGCCGGGTCGTCGTGGTCGGCGGCTACGGGGCCGACCGAGATCCGCTTCGCGTCGCCTACCTCTTCGCCGGCCGCCGCTGGCGAAAGCTGCCCGTGCCGCCGGAGGAGCGTGCCGCCGCTGCAGCAGCCGCCACGGCCGACGGTCGAGTCTGGGTCGTCGGCGGCCGCACGCGCACCGGGCTGGCCAGGCGGATGCTCACGCTCGACCTGCGGACGCTCCGCTGGAGCACGCGGCCAGGCCCGATCCCGCGCGAGCACCTTGCCGCGACAGCGCTCGGGGGTCGCGTCTACGCGATCGGCGGGCGCCTCGCCGGCCTCGACACGAACATGGCCACCGTGCAGGCGTTCGACCCGAGAAGGAGCCGCTGGACGCGGCTTCCCGACCTCCCGGACCCTCGAGGCGGCGCCGGCGCGGCCGCGATCGGAGGCCGGGTCGTCTCGGTGGGCGGCGAGTCGCCGCCGGGA
The DNA here is from genome assembly GCA_035698965.1 of Gaiella sp. Taxonomy (GTDB): domain Bacteria; phylum Actinomycetota; class Thermoleophilia; order Gaiellales; family Gaiellaceae; genus Gaiella. The sequence continues at coordinate 1,063 of DASSBI010000223.1, forward strand.
ACGAACCGCACCGTCTGGGCGCTCCGCCCGGGCAACCGCGCCTGGACCGCGCTTCCGGACCTCCCCACTCCGCGGCACGGCCTCGGCGTCGTCGCGCTCGGCGGGCGCATCTGGGCGATCGCGGGCGGCCCGGAGCCCGGTCTCACGGTCAGTGGTGCGGTCGAGTCGCTGCCCGTGTCGGCGAGGTAGCGGTCAGGCGGGCTCGGAGGCCGGCTCGAGCGAGGGTCTCGGCTCCGGCGCCCGGGTCGCGAGGACGGAGCCCGCGAGAACCAGCCCGAACCCGAGCATCACCCCGATCGTGAGGTGCTCTCCGAGCACGAGGACGCCGAGGATCGCGGCGACCGCGGGGTTGACGTACGTGATCACCGTCGCCCGCACCGGGCCGATCTCGCCGATCAGCGCGAAGAAGACGACGAAGGCGAGCGCCGTGCAGACGACGGCGAGCCCTGCGACCGCGCCCAGCGCAGCGGCGGAAGGCATCTCGCGCGGGAGGCTGAACGCGGCGATCGGGACGTAGATGAGCGCGGTGAGTGCAAGCGACGCGGCGATGACCCCCATCGCCGGCAGATGCGCGAGGTATCGCTGCAGTATCAGCGGGCCGACGGCGTAGCAGACTGCTACGAGCCCGACTTCCACGATCGGAAAGGCGCTCGCACCGTCGAGATTCACCCCGACGATCGCCGCCACGCCGAGGACGCCGAGGAGCAGGCCGGCGGCGCGTGCGCCGCTCAAGTGCTCACGCGCGCCGGTCGTCGCTGCAACCACGACGGCGACCAGCGGGACAGCCGCGACCAGCAGACCTGTGAGCGAGCTCGAGAGATGCTGCTCCGCGCTCCCGAGCAGCACCCACGGGATCGCTATCTCGATCACCGCGAACACGACGAGCGCCGGCCAGTGACGCACGAGCGGCCGGAGCTCGTCCCGTCGCAGAGCGAGGGGCAGCAGGATCGCAGCCGCCACGAGGGTCCGCGACAGCACGAGCGTCGCCGGGCTCAGGTCGCGCACCGCCACCCTGATCAGGAGGTACGGCACGCCCCAGATCACGCACATCGAGGCGAAGAGCAGCCATCCGCGCCTGCTCATGAGTCCCCTCCAGGGCATTGCGTCGCCATTCGACCACGCTACCCGGGACGCTGCGAGCTGGGCGATCGGGTTTTCTGCTCGAAGCGATCAGCGAACGGAATGCACCGCGGTCGCGTCGTCGGGGTCAGGCACCTGACGGCGCCGGACGCTACAGCCTGCCGGAGCGGAAGACGCCCCAGAGCAGCCAGACGCCGAATGCGCCCGAGAGGACGAAGCCGACGACGGACAGGAGGTGCAGCCCCATGAGGTGCGGCCCGTCCTTCGCCAGGACCCCGATCAGGGACGAGCCGACGAGGCCGCCGAGGATGACGAGCGCGACGGCGATCCGGTTGACCGAGACGTCCATGTGGTGTGCGAGGTCGTCGATGCCGGGATTCGAGATCTTCACCTCGAGCTCGCCGTCGCGGAGCTCGTTCAAGATGTCGTGCACCTGCCTCGGCACCTCGAGCGCCAGCTCTGCGATGTCCTGCACCTCGGCGCGGGCACGGAGTGCGACGCGCCTCGGCGAGTAGCGCTCGGCGATCAGATGCTTCGCGTACGGCCGCGCGACCTCGAACACGTTGAAGTCCGGGTACACCTCCGCCGCGACGGAGCCGAGGGTCGCGATCGCCTTGTCGAGGATCACGAACCGGGTCGGCAAGCGGAGGTTCATCGCGTAGATGAGCGTGAGACCCTCGCGGATCGCCTCGATCGGGTCGATGTCCGACAGGCGTGAGCCGTAGTAGCGGTAGTAGAGCTCCTCGAGGCGCGAGCGGAGCTCCTCCTCCCGCTCGCGGGGATACCGAACGCCGAGGTCGGTGAGCCGGCGCGGGAGCGCCTCGACGTTCTCGGTCGCCGCATCGACGAAGAGCCTCGTGAGGCGGGCCATGTCGAGGTCGGTGAGACGCCCCGCGAGGCCGAAGTCGATCAGGCCGAGACGGCCGTCGTCGAGATGGAGGATGTTCGACGGATGCGGGTCGCCGTGGAAGAACGCGTGACGGAAGATCATCGCCATCCACGCGTCCGTCAACGTGTAGGCGAGCTCGCGGCGTGAGGCGTCGTCCCACGCGTCCAGATCGAGGTCTCGGACGTGAGTCCCCTCGAGCCGGTCGAGCGTGAGCAGGCGGCCGGTCGTGTAGCGCCACCAGACGCGCGGCACCGCGATGCGCTCGTCGCCGGCGAAGTTCCGCCGAAAGGTCTCGGCGTTGCGCGCCTCTTGCTGGTAGTCGAGCTCGAGGCGGATCGAGCGGCCGAACTCGTCGACCAGCTCGCCCGTGTCGATGAAGTCGAGCTGGCGGACGCGCTCGCGGGCCACGCGCGCCGCCGACGCCATCAGCTTGAGGTCGGACTCGATCTGGCGGGCCGCGTTCGGACGCTGCACCTTGACGACGACCTGGACGTCGTTGGGCAGCGTCGCACGATGCACCTGGCCGATCGACGCGGCCGCGATCGGCGTCTCGTCGAAGTCGAGGAACGCCTGCTCGACGGTGAGGCCGAGCTCCTCCACGATGACACGCTCGACGTCCTCCATCGGGACCGGGGAGACGTCGTCCTGGAGCTTCCGAAGCTCCCCGATGATGTCCGGTGGCACGACGTCGGGGCGGGTCGAGAGCAGCTGCCCGAACTTGACGAACGTGGGGCCGAGCTCGTCGAACATCTCGCGCAGCCGACGCCCCCGGTCGCCGTCCTGCTCGCTGTCCCGGGAGCGGCGGCGGTCGAGGAGGTAGCCGAACCCGTGCCGCGTGGCGACGCGCCCGATCTCGGTGACGCGCGAGAGCGTCCGCTGCGGGCCGTCGTCCGCCATCGGCTCAGTGTCGCACGGTCAGGCGACGCGGTCCCGCTCGAGCAGCCGCAGTCGATGCTCGAGCTGGGCGACGCGGAGCGCGAGGTCCTCGACCTCCTCGCGGCGCGCGAGCCCCGCCTTGGCGAGCGCCCGCTCCATCGCCTCGTCGCGCCGTGCGCCGACGCGCTCGAGCTCCGAGCGCCAGGACGCAACGGTGTCGCTCAC
>DASSBI010000224.1:0-4022 GCA_035698965.1 Gaiella sp.
GAGCCGCGTGCGCATGAGATGCGCCCAGCGCGCCGCGTCGCCCGCGATCTCGTGGAACGTGCGTCGATCGACGATCCCCTCGCGGTCGACGAACGTCATCGCGGCCTTCAGCGGGTCGGTCGCGATCGCCTCGATCACGTCCCGCGTAAAGTTGAAGCGGGCGGGGACGTCCCATCCGGGTGCGTACGGCCCGGCCTTCGGAACTCCCTCGTCCCTGGCCTTACGACGCAGCAGCGGCATCAGGGCCGCCTCGCGACGGTCGGAGCCTCGGCGAGGTGGAGAGGATGGGGCTCCACGGTGTGGACTGTACTCCGGCCTGTCGACGCCCCCACCAACCGGCGGACACGATCGCAGGCTGTCGAAACCGCGCGGGTATGGTCACGAGCATGGCGACCGTGGCTCCCGACCTGATCCGCTCGAACGCCTATGTCGACGGCCGCTGGGCCGACGCGGACGGCGGCGAGACGTTCCCGGTCGTGAACCCGGCGACTGGCGAGACAATCGCCGAGGTGCCGCGGCTCGGCGCGTCCGAGACGCGGCGCGCGATCGAGGCGGCGGAACGCGCGCTTCCCGCCTGGAAGGCGCGGACAGCAAAGGAGAGAGCGCGGATCCTGACACGCCTCGCGACGCTGATGGCCGCGCGCGAGGACGATCTGGCGACGCTCATGGTGCTCGAGCAGGGCAAGCCGCTCGCAGAGGCACGCGCGGAGATCGCCTACGCGCTCTCCTTCTACGAGTGGTTCGCCGAGCAGGCGAAGCGGGTCGACGGCGCCGTGATCCCGTCGCCCTCGCCGGACCGGCGCATCCTGGTGACGCGCGAGCCCGTCGGTGTAACGGCCGGGATCACGCCCTGGAACTTCCCTTCCGCGATGGTCACGCGAAAGTCCGCTCCCGCGCTCGCCGTCGGCTGCACGATGGTGCTGAAGCCCGCCGAACAGACCCCGCTCTCCGCGCTCGCGATCGCTGCGCTCGCCGAGGAGGCGGGCGTCCCGCCGGGCGTCTTCTCCGTCGTCACCGGGGCTGCGCAGGACGCGCCCGAGATCGGGCGGGAGCTGACGTCCAACCCGCGCGTGCGCAAGCTCGGCTTCACCGGGTCGACGGAGGTGGGAAAGCTGTTGATGCGTCAATGCGCGGATCAGGTCAAGAAGATCTCGTTGGAGCTCGGCGGCAATGCTCCTTTCATCGTCTTCGACGACGCCGACCTTGATATCGCCGTGGATGCTGCGCTCGTCTGCAAGTTCCGGAACTCCGGCCAGACGTGCGTCTCCGCGAACCGGATGCTCGTGCAGGCGGGGATCTACGACGCGTTCCTCGACCGCTTCACGGCCGCGGTGGAGGCGCTCACCGTCGCGGACGGTTTCACCGAAGGCGTCCAGGTCGGGCCGCTCATCGACGAGCCCGCGCTCGAGAAGGTCGAGAGCCACGTTGCCGACGCGCTCGAGGCCGGGGCGGAGCTCGTGACCGGCGGCGGCCGGATCGAGGGCCAGTTCTACCGCCCGTCGGTCCTCACCGGCGTCGGCGCCCAGATGCGCATGAGCCGCGAGGAGACATTCGGCCCGGTGGCGGCGATCAGCCGTTTCGAGACCGAGGACGAGGCGATCGCGATCGCGAACGGGACGCCGTACGGCCTCGCGGCGTACTACGTGACCGGCGACCTGGCGCGCACCTGGCGCGTCGGCGAGGCGCTCGAGTACGGGATCCTGGGCGTCAACACGGGTTTCATCTCGACGGAGGTCGCGCCCTTCGGCGGCGTCAAGGAGTCCGGCATCGGCCGCGAGGGGTCGAGCTTCGGGGTCGACGACTGGACGGAGCTCAAGTACTGGGCCGTGGGCGGCCTGTGACGGGCGGCGCCAGATGATCGTCGAGCAGCGCGACTACCACGTGGTCACCGGGAAGCTGCCGGAGCTCGTCCGGCTGTACGCCGAGGAGGGCATCGCGATCCAGCGCGAGGTGCTCGGCGGGTTCCTCGGGGCGTTCACGACGGACGTCGGCGCGCTCTCGACCTACACGTCGCTCTGGGGCTACGAGAGCCACGCCGAGCGCGAGGCCCGGCGCGCCGCGCTGCAGGCTCGCGACGACTGGAAGCAGTTCCTCGCACGGATCCAGCCGCTCATCCACACGCAGCAGAACCGCATCCTCGTTCCGACGCCGTTCTCGCCGATCGCGTAGAAACCGTTCCGTGGGCACGCTCGAGGGGAAGGTCGCGCTCGTCACGGGCGCGGCCCAGGGGATCGGCAAGGCGATCGCGGACGGCCTCGCGGCAGAGGGCGCGCGGATCGTCGTCGCCGACCTGCAGGGCGCCGAGCGTGCCGCCGAGGGGTATCCCGGCGGTGTCGGGCTCACCGTCGACGTCGCCGAGGAGGCCGAGGTCGAGCGGATGGCCGCGGAGACGGTCGAGCGGTGCGGCGGTCTCGACGTCCTCGTGAACAACGCGGGCCTCTACGCCTCGCTGGCGATGCGGCCCTTCACGGAGATCCCGCTGGACGAGTGGCGCCGCGTGATGGACGTCAACGTCGCGTCGATGTTCCTCACCTGCCGCGCGGCCGTGCCGGCGTTCCGCGAGCGTGGTGGAGGGGCCATCGTCAACATCTCGTCCGGGACACCGTTCCGCGGCGTGCCCTTCCTTCTCCACTACGTGACGAGCAAGGGCGCGATCGTCGCGTTCACCCGCGCGCTCGCGAAGGAGCTCGGCCGCGACGGCATCCGCGTGAACTGCGTCGCCCCCGGGTTCACCATGTCGGACGGCGTGAAGGAGCACCCGGAGGTCGTCGAGCAGCTCCGCGACGTCTCGGTCGCGGCGCGCACCATCCAGCGCGACCAGATCCCCGAGGACGTGGTCGGCGCGGTCAGCTACCTCGCGAGCCCGGCCGCGTCGTTCGTAACCGGTCAGACAATCGTCATCGACGGCGGGCAGTACTTCCATTGAGGCTCTCGCTGTACCGCTTCGAGACGGGCGTCGAGACGATCGGCGGCAATCGCGTCGTCTACGACCTCGAAGGGGAGATGGCCCGGTTCGGCGCGGCGGCCGTCGAGGGGCCGGCACTCGTCTGGCAGCTCGACCACGACGAGTTCGACGCCCAAGGCGCGCTGCTCTCCCGCTTCGTTCAGCTCGATCCGTACGCGGCCTGGGTGGTGCGCTGCGACCGCATCGACTTCCCGCTGGGAGGGATCGCGCGTCAGCACACGCACCCCGGCCCGGGGATCCGCTACCTGCTCCAGGGTGAGCTCGAGGTGGAGGTCGAGGGCCGCGCGTCGTTCTACGGCGCCGGCGGAGCGTGGTTCGAGGCCGGGCCCGACCCGGTCGTCGCACGCGCCTCGTCGCACCTCGCGACGTCGTTCGTGCGCGCGCTCGTCCTGCCGGCCGAGTGGGCCGGGAAGCGAACGATCCGCTATCTCGACCCGCCCGACGCCGCCGACGTTCCCCAGAAGGCGACGATCCTGCTCGAGCACGCGATCGCCCTCCCGCGGTGAGCCGCACCGGCGGCCGGATCCTCGTCGACCAGCTCGCGCTGCACGGCGCCGACCTCGCGTTCGGCGTGCCGGGGGAGAGCTACATCGACGTGCTCGACGCGCTCCGCGACAGCCCGGTCACGTACGTCACGTGCCGCCACGAAGGCGGCGCCGCGACGATGGCGGAGGCATACGGGAAGCTGACCGGCGCCCCGGGGATCTGCTTCGTGACGCGCGGGCCGGGCGCCACGCAGGCCTCGGTCGGCGTGCACACGGCCTACCAGGACGGCACGCCGCTCCTCCTCTGCGTCGGCCAGGTGCCACGCGAGGACGCGGAGCGCGAGGCGTTCCAGGAGATCGACTACCGCCGCATGTTCGCCCCGCTCGCGAAGTGGGTCGCACAGGTCGATCAGGTCGAGCGCATCCCCGAGCTGACCGCGCGGGCCTTCCGCGTCGCGACCTCCGGCCGGCCCGGACCGGTGGTGCTCGCGTTGCCCGAGGACGTGCTCGCCGACGTCTCCGACGTGCCGGACGCCTCGCCGTACGCGCCGGCGCAGGCTGCGCCGGGGACG
>DASSBI010000225.1:0-8251 GCA_035698965.1 Gaiella sp.
CAGTTCGTCGGGCGCACCGAGGCCGAGCTGGCGTGGTGGCTCGAGCAGGCATGGCACGAGGCCGGTGCCGACGGGCCGTCCTTCGACGCGATCGTCGCGTTCGGCGAGAACGGCGCGCGGCCGCACGCGAAGCTCCGCGACGTGCCGATCCCCGAAGGCACTCTCGTCGTGGTCGACGCGGGCTGCTCGGTCGACGGATACGCCTCCGACTGCACACGCACGTTCTTCACGGGCCAGCCCGACGGGCGTCTGCGCGAGATCTACGATCTTTGCCTGCAGGCGCAGCTCGACGGGCTCGCCGCGATCCACCCGGGCGCGATCGGACGGGACGTCGACGCGGCCTCTCGCGTTGCGATCGAAGCGGCCGGGATGGGTGACCGCTACGGACACGGGCTCGGTCACGGCGTCGGGCTCGACGTCCACGAGGAGCCCAATCTGCGCCCCGAGTCGAGCTCCGTTCTCGAGGTCGGCAACGTCGTGACGGTGGAGCCGGGGATCTATCTCTCCGGCGACGTCGGCGTGCGGATCGAGGACATGGTCGTCGTCACCGAGGACGGTTGTGAGCGCCTCACGGCGGTGACCAAGGAGCCCGTCGTCGTCGGCTAACCTGGGCGCCCGTCATGGCGGACATCGTCAACACGAACCAGTTCAGGAACGGGATGCACATCGAGCACCGTGGCTCGGTGTGGCGCATCGTGGAGTTCCAGCACGTGAAGCCCGGCAAGGGTGGCGCGTTCGTGCGGACGAAGCTCAAGAACCTCGAAAGCGGGGCAGTCGTCGAGGACACGTTCCGCGCCGGCGAGAAGTTCCCGCGCGTCCACACCGAGGTGAAGAGCGTCCAGTTCCTCTACGACGACGGGAACGAGGCGCACTTCATGGACCAGGAGACGTACGAGCAGTTCGCGCTGCCGCGGGCCGAGGTCGCGGACGAGCTCGCGTACATGCTCCCGTCGTCGACGGTGCAGATCCTGCAGGTGAACGGCAAGCCGTCCGGCCTGCAGCTTCCCGCGTCGGTCGAGCTCGCCGTCGCGGAGACCGAGCCGGGTGTGCGCGGCGACACGGTCTCGAACGTGACCAAGCCGGCAACGCTCGAGACGGGTGCGGTCGTCCAGGTGCCGCTCTTCGTCGACGTGGGCGAGCGGATCAAGGTCGACCCCCGCGAGGCGCGCTACATCTCGCGAGCCTGACGGCCGACGGCTGACCGCCGACGGCTGACGAGGGAGTGCTCGTCGCCCGCGCGCCTGGCGGCGGGCCTCTTTGGTGGCGATACGCCTCGTCCTGGTCCCATCCCGAACCCCCACCCGCCCACGGGGCACCGAGCGTAGTGGCTGAGCTGTCACGGAACCGTGCCGCGGGCGTACCGGGTTCGTGTCGATCGCTCCACACCGGCCGCGGTCAGCGGCGAAGGAACCGGCGCGGAGCACGCGCTAAGGTCCCGGCCGCGTGCCGCAGCTCTACGACACCACGATCCGGCTCCTGTCGCAGGAGCCGCTCGCCGGGCGCGTACCGACGGGCGACGTGCTCCGCGTCGCGGAGATCCTCGACGGCGCAGGGTTCGCCTGCCTCGAGGTCTCCGGGGGCGGCGTCTTCGACGCGGCGGTACGGAGGGGCGTCGAAAGCCCGTGGGAGCGGATCCGCGCGATCGACGCGCGCACGACGACCCCGCTCGGGCTGGCCCTGCGCGGGCGTTTCCTCGTCGGCTCGAAGCCGGTCTCGCCGGACATCGTGCGCCGGTTCGTGGCATGCGCCGCCGAGAACGGGATCGACGTCTTCCGGCTCCACGACCCGCTGAACGACGTCTCGAACCTCGTCGAGGCCGGCGAGGCGATCGTCGAGGCGGGCCGGCAGCTGCACGTCGGTCTCGTGTACAGCCCCGGGCGCGACGGCGAGATCGACACCCTCGTCGCACAGGCGCGGAAGGTCGGCGACCTCGGCGCCTCGCGTGTCCTCCTGAACGACCCGACCGGTGGCCTCCTTCCACACGTGACGCAGGAGCTCGTCGAGCGCCTCCGCGAGGCGAGCGGCCTGCCTGTCGGCCTCTACATCCAGGCGGCCGGGGGCACCGCACTTGCGAACGCGCTCGTGGCGACCCGCGTGGGCGCCGACGTGGTGGCGACGGCGGTCTATCCGCTCGCGCTGACCTTGCACCGCATCGCCGGCGAGTCGCTCGTCGAGGTGCTCGAGGGGCTCGACCGTCCCACGGGCGTCGACGTCTCCCGGCTCTGGGAGGCATCGGATGTCGTCGACGAGCATCTCGGCGACGAGCCGCTCGCGCCGCTCTCGCCGCGCATCGCGGTCCGGGCGGCCGAGTACGACCTGCCCGCGGGGCTCGTCGCGGCGCTCGACGTCCACCTCCGCGCCCAGAAGGCCGGCGACCGCTTGCTCGACACGCTCATCGAGGTCGGCAGGATTCGCGACGAGGCCGGTCGGCCGCCGCTCGCAGCGCCGATCGGGCTGATTCTGGGGTCGCAGGCACTTCTGAACGTGCTGTCGGCACGTCGCTACGGCACCGTGCTCGACGAGTTCCGCCAGCTGGTCACGGGCGGGTACGGAACGCCGCCGGGCGAGATCGACCCAGGTGTGCGTCGCGCCGTCGAGCTGCTCGCAGGGCAGGCCCCCACGCTCGAGAACGACCCGCCGAGCGTGGAGGACGTCCGTGAGGCGGCGGACGGGCTCGCCTCGTCGGAAGAGGATCTCGTGTTGCTCGCGATGTTCGGCGAGGAAGCGGAGACGCTGCTGCAGACGATCCGCCAGCGTCACTCGCGCGAGGCGTCGCTTCTCGGCGGCGACGTCGACGCGCAGCGCGGGGAGCGCATCCGCGAGCTCGTCAAGATCGTCCAGGAATCCGGGGTCGGCGAGATCGAGATCGAGGACGAGGGCATGCGCGTCTCGGTTCGTCGCGCGGACGAGCCCGGCACCGGCGCGATCCCCGCCTTGGCCGGTGTCGCTGTCGCGGAGACCGAGATCGTCGAAGCCCAGCCCGCCGGCTCGCCCGGAACGATCTGGGTCGAGTCGCCGACGCCCGGTGTCTTCTACCGCGCCGGGCAGCCGGGCGCACCGCCTTTCGTCGAGGTCGGCGACGTCGTCGCGCCCGGGCAGACCCTCTGCGTCCTCGAGGCGATGAAGCTCTTCAGCGAGCTCAAGTCGGACGCGCACGGCCGGGTGCGCACGATCCACGCCGACAACGGACAGACGGTCGAGTTCGGGACGCTGCTCTTCGAGCTCGAGCCGATCGTCGCGCCGCCCGTCGTCTAATAGATGGTTGATCGGCGATTGGCGCGAACCGGACGGCGCCCCAGACGCGGCGCCGGACCGCCCCGTCCGGGCACGGCCCGTACGTTCGGGTACGTGCCGTGCCCGGCCGGTGCGCCCGGCTTGGTCTGGGACGTCCCCGGACGTCACGCCAACCACCGATCAACCATCTGATGTTCGGGCGGGTCCTCGTCGCGAACCGGGGCGAGATCGCGGTGCGCGTGATCCGCGCCCTCCACGAGCTCGGAATCGAGGCCGTCGCGGCGTACTCGACCGCCGACAGCGAGGCGCTGCACGTGCGCCTCGCCGACCAGGCGGTGTGCATCGGGCCGCCTGCCGCCGCCGAGAGCTACCTGCGCATCCCGAGTGTCGTCGCGGCCGCGGTTACGACCGGATGCGAGGCCGTGCACCCCGGCTACGGGTTCCTCGCCGAGAACCCCGTCTTCGCGCGGGCCTGTGCGGACAACGACCTCGTGTTCGTCGGTCCGTCGCCCGAGGTGATGGAGCGGCTCGGCGACAAGGCATCCGCGAAAGCCGAGATGCGCGCGGCCGCCGTGCCGCTCGTGCCGGGCACCGCAGGTTCGGCGCCTCTCGACGAGATCCGTGACGCAGCAGTGGCGATCGGCTTCCCGGTCATGCTCAAGGCGACCGCGGGGGGCGGAGGGAAAGGCATGCGCCTCGTCGACGACCCGGACGGGCTCGACGACGCCTTCGCGGCTGCGTCCGCCGAGGCCGAGGCGGCATTCGGCGACGGCTCGCTCTACCTCGAGAAGGTCGTCGCCCCGGCCCGCCACGTCGAGATCCAGGTCCTGTGCGACCGGCTCGGGAACGTCTCGACGCTCGGCGAGCGCGAATGCTCGATCCAGCGTCGGCATCAGAAGCTCGTCGAGGAGTCGCCTTCGCCGGCACTCTCCGCGGAGACCCGCGAGGAGATGGAGGCTGCCGTCGAGCGCGCGTGTCGCGCCGTGGGCTACGAGGGGGCCGGGACGTTCGAGTTCCTCCTCGGGCTCGAGGGCGAGCCGTACTTCATCGAGGTCAACTGCCGCCTCCAGGTCGAGCATCCGGTGACGGAGATGCTCACCGGAGTCGACATCGTGCGCGAGCAGGTCCGGATCGCGGCGGGGGAGCCGCTTGCGGTCACCGGCCGGGCGCCGCGACGTGGGCACGCGATCGAGATCCGCATCAACGCCGAGGACCCGGCGCGCGGCTTCGTCCCGTCACCGGGGGTCGTCGAGCGCTTCCGGCCGCCGCTCGGGCCTGGCGTCCGGGTCGACACGGCCGTCGAGGACGGCACGGCGATCCCGCCGTACTACGACTCGCTGATCGCGAAGCTGATCGTCTCGGACGACGACCGGCCTGCCGCGATCGAGCGCGCTCTCCGGGCGCTGCGGGAGCTCGAGGTGACGGGTATCCCGACGACGCGGGAGCTTGCCCTCGACATTCTCGGCTCGGACGGCTTCCGATCGGGTGCGTACTCGACCGGCTACCTTGAGGAGATGGAAGCGCACCTGCCCTCGCTCCGCCCGGCATGAGCGTCCAACCAAAGGTTGGCACATGAGTGGCGAGACGACTCGGCCGAAGCCGGCACCCAAGCCTCTCGGCCGCAGGCAGGCGCGCCGCCAGGCGCTCTTCCTGCTCTATCAGTGGGACCTCACGGGGCAACCGCTCGCGTCGCTCTTCGACGGTGAGCCGGACGAATACGCTCGCTCGCTCGCCGCGTCCGTCTCCGCCGTGGCGCCGGACCTCGACGCGCGTGTGAGCGCCGTCTCGGAGGGCTGGCCCGCCGACCGCCTGGGTACGCTCGAGCGCAACATCCTGCGCATCGGAGTGTTCGAGCTGGAGGAGAATGCGGTGCCGATGGACGTCGCGATCAACGAGGCCGTGGTGCTCGCGAAGCGCTACGCGAGCGAGGATGCCGCCCGGCTCGTCAACGGGATCCTCGCCAAGATCGCGAAGGACGGCAGGTGAGCGGCGGCTCGGACGCCTCGCTGCAGCGGGCGGAGGAGCTGCTCGAGCGCTTGAAGACGCGAGTCGACGCGCTCGAGGCGAGTGCCGATGCGGGCGGCGACGTCGACGAGGCGGTCGACGGGCTGGCGGAGATCGCCGAGCTGGCGAAGGAGATCGAATCCGAGGTGCAGCGCGCCCGCCAGGCCGCCGATGCGGGCGCCTGACGAGCTCCGCGCGCTCGTCGAGCAAGGGCTCGCCGACCTCACGCCGACGGCGTCGCTCGACGGCCTCTCCGAGGCGATGCGCTACGCACTCGAGGGGGGAGGCAAGCGGATTCGCCCCGTCCTCTGCCTCGCGACGGCGGAGGCCGCCGGCGGGCGGGCCGAGGACGCGCTGGCGGCGGCGGTCGGGCTCGAGCTCGTCCACACGTTCTCGCTCGTCCACGACGACCTGCCGTCGATGGACGACGACGACGAGCGCCGGGGCCGCCCGAGCGCGCACGTCGCCCACGGAGAAGGCGTCGCGTTGCTCGCCGGCGACGCATTGCTCGCCGAGGGGCTGCGGCTCGTGCTCTCCTACGACCGTCCCGAGCCGGCCCGTGAGCTCGCCGAGGCGACGCTCGGGATGATCGGCGGGCAGTACCTCGACGTCACGGACGCACGGGTCGACCTCGCCGAGTTGCACCGGTTGAAGACCGGACGGCTCTTCGCGGCGGCGGTGGGGCTCGGGCTCTGGGCGGCGGCGGTGCCCGCCGGTGACCAGGATCCGTGGCGGGCGTTCGGAGAGGAGCTCGGCGTTCTCTTCCAGGCGATGGATGACCTGATCGACGGAGACGGCTACGCGACGGAGCTCGGCGAGGACGGCGCCCGGAAGGTTGCCGCGTCCGCCGCGCGCCGCGCACACGAGCGCCTGGACGCGATCGACGCCGACACGTCGGTGCTGGCCGAGCTCGTCGACGGGCTGGCGGTTCGGACGGCGTAGCCGTGGCGAAGAAGAGGCTCGACGTGGTGCTCGTGGAGCGCGGGCTCGCGGAGAGCCGCGAGCAGGCGAAGGCGCTCGTCATGGCCGGGCTCGTGCCGGGGTACGACAAACCGGGTCAGCAGGTCGGCGACGACGCGACGCTGACGGTGGAGCGCCCGCCGCGCTTCGTCTCGCGCGGCGGGGAGAAGCTCGCCCACGCCCTCGACAAGCTCGGCGTCGACCCGGCCGGGAAGGACTGCCTCGACCTCGGCGCGTCGACCGGAGGGTTCACCGACTGCCTTCTGCAGCGCGGTGCAGCGCGGGTGATCGCGCTGGACGTCGGTTACGGGCAGCTCCATCCGCGGCTGCGCCACGACGACCGCGTGACCGTGCTCGAGCGCGTGAACGCCAGGCATCTCGGCGCGCTGCCGTTCCCGCCCGACCTGATCACGTGCGACGTCTCGTTCATCTCCGCGACGCGCGTGCTGCCGTCGGCGATCGCGCTTGCGGCGCCCGGGTGGGCGGCGCTCGTCCTCGTCAAGCCGCAGTTCGAGGCGGGGCGCGCGGACGTGTCGAAAGGCGTCGTTCGCGATCCGGCAGTGCACCGCCGCGTCCTGCGCGACTTCTGCGCCGCAGCCGCCTCGTGGGATACGCGCGTCGCCGGCGTCGTAGACTCCGCCCACCCGGGCCCGAAGGGGAACCGGGAGTTCGTCGTCCACCTGATCGCGAGCGAGAAGCCCTCCGACCCCGATGAGCTCGAGCGCCGGATCGACTCCGCCGTCGGGTAGCGGCGCGAAGCCCGTTGCGCGGGCCGCGCTCGTCACGCACGGGCGGCAGGAGCAGATCGGCGACGGCATCGCGCGGCTTCTCGAGGTCGCGGGTGCCGCGGGCGTCGAGCTGATCTTCGCCTCGGACGAGGCTGCCCGCCACGGCCTGGAGAGGAGCGGTGACCCGGCCGACGCGGATCTCGTCGTCGTCCTCGGCGGCGACGGGACGATGCTCCGGGCGCTCCGCACGTACCTCGGGTCGGGCGTCCCGGTGATCGGCGTCAACTTCGGCCGCGTCGGGTTTCTCAGCTCGATGCAGCCGGAGGAGCTCGAGGTGGGCCTCACCCGCGCGTTCCGCGGCGAGCTCGAGGTGGTCGAGCTGCCGACGCTCGAGGTCGAGAACGGCGAGACGGGGCACGTTGCCGTCAACGACCTCGTCGTCACGTCGGCGGTGCTGGGCCGGATGGTGGAGCTCGAGTGGGCGGTCGGAGGCGAGGATCTCGGCAGCGTTCCGTGCGACGGAATCATCTGCTCGACGCCCTCCGGCTCGACCGCGTACAACCTCTCGAACGGCGGCCCGGTGCTGATGTGGGGGATCGACGCGATGGCGACGACGTTCGTCGCGCCGCACTCGCTCCATGCGCGACCGCTCGTCGTGCCCCGCGGGAAGGACGTCGTCGTCTGGAACCGCACGGCCGACGTGCCGGTGGCCGTGCTCGTGGACGGGCATCGGGTCGGCGAGGCCGCGCCGGGCGGCAGGGTCGTCGTGCGCCTGGGCGCCGCCCGTACGCTCCTCGCCACCCTGCCGGACGCGACCTTCGTCAGCCGGTACCGCGAGAGCTTCTCGACGTAGCGCGCCGTTTCCGCCACCTGCGGCGCCGGGTGCCCGGAACTACGATCTTCACGTGCTGCGCCGGTTGCGGATCGAGAATCTCGTCCTCATCCGCGAGGCCGAGCTCGAGCTGGCACCCGGGCTCGTCGCGCTCACCGGCGAGACCGGCGCGGGAAAGACGATTTTCACGCAGGCGATCGGTCTGCTGCTCGGGGCGAAAGGCGACGCAGGGCTCGTCGGCGCAGCCGGCTCCGAGGCGTACGTGGAGGCGGAGCTCGACCTCCCGGAAGGCTTCTTCGACGAGGACGGCCTCGAGGTGCTGCGCGACCTGCGGCCGGACGACGAGCCGGGGCTCGTCGTCGCCCGGCGCGTGGGAGCAGACGGACGCTCTCGTGCATACGCCTGGGGCCGCAGCGTGGCCCGCGACGACCTCGTCGCCGCGACCGACCGGCTGCTCGCGCTCTCGGGCCAGTTCGCGCAGCGACGGCTCGCG
>DASSBI010000226.1:0-5328 GCA_035698965.1 Gaiella sp.
GCTGTAGGCGTTCTGCACGTACTGCTGCGTGATCGTGGAGCCGCCCTCGACGACGCTCTTGCTGCGGATGTCCTCCCAGAGCGCGCGCATGATCCCGTGCACGTCGACGCCCTTGTGCTCGTAGAACCGCTTGTCCTCGACCGCGACGATCGCCTGCTTCATGATCGGCGCGATCTCGTCGGACGAAACGAGGACGCGACTCTCGTCGCCGCGGAGGATCGCCAGCACGCGCCGCTGCCCCGACGCGTTCTTGGCCGAGTAGATCACGGTGTCGACATCACCGTGCGGGCTCGCCGGATCGAGCGCCGCGAGCTCGCTGCGGATCGCGACCACGAGCCCATACGCGAACGAGGCCCCCGTCAGCGCGAGCAGGACCAGGAGCAGCACCGCGAGCCGCAGCTTCCGTATCCGGCCACGCTTCGGCGCAGCCTCGGTACGTCGTCGAAGCCGCAAAACGCCGTCAAGTGTAGCCCTGGAAGGGCGTTTTCAGGCCGGTGCGAGGAGCGCGAGCAGCTCGTCGCCGTAGCGCTCGAGCTTCGTCGGGCCGAGACCCTTGACGGCCGCGAGCTCCCCCTCCGAGCGAGGCCTTCGCGCCGCAAGCTCGTCGAGCGTCGCATCGTGGAGGACGACGTAGGCGGGGACGGCGTCCTCGCGCGCTCGTCGGGTGCGCCACGCGCGGAGCTCCGCGGCCAGAGACGCGTCGACCGGAGCGTCGCCGCGACGCGAGCCGAGCTCCGGGAGCGGCGCATCGACGTTCGCGTGAAGCACGACGAACCCGTCAGGCGTCGTCTGCTCGACGAGCGCGCCGCTCGCCTCGAGCGCCCGCACCCAGCGGCCGACCTCCGTTTCGGACGCCGCCGCGAGAGCGCCGAACGTGCGTGAGCGCCGCGCCGACGGCGGCGCCTTTACCGAGCCTCGAAGGAGCGCGACAAGGCTGCGCCGGCCGAGCGGCCACGTCAGTCCGGCGACGGTGTCGACGATCGTCCGCGCCGGGTCGTCGGGAAGGGCCGGTGCGACGGGACGGGGCGCATGTGTGGCGGGGCGCGGGGCGCAGATGTCGCAGGCGCCGCACGGGCTGTGGAGCGTCTCGCCGAAGTGCTCGAGCACCTGGAGGTGGCGGCAGCGGGGATCGTCGGTGAACGAGACGATCCGGTCGAGACGCGCCGCCGCTTCGGAGGCGTAGTGCGCCAGAAGGCCGTCGACCACCGCGCCGGCGTCGGCCGGTGGCGGCTGGAGCTCGATCCGCATCGCGCGGCCCGCGTCGTAGCCACGGCTCCAGAGGCCGGCCTGCTCGAGCATCCCGACCAGCACCCGCGGATCGTGCTCGTCGCCGACGGCGGCGAGGTCGTCCGCCTCGACGACGCCTCCGGCGTCGCGCACGATGCGGTAGACGCGGCGGAGGAGATTGGCCGTGGGGACCCCGCCGAGGGAGAAGCGCCGCAGCGCCGACGCGTCCGCGTCACCCGCGAACAGGACGGTGTCGCTCGGCGCGCCGTCGCGGCCGGCGCGCCCGACCATCTGGACGTAGCCCTCCAGCGAGTCGGGGTAGTTGACGAGCGCAACGAGCCTCACGTCGGGCTTGTCGATCCCCATCCCGAACGCCGTCGTCGCGACCACGACCGGCACGCGGCCTCCGACGAACGAGTCCTGCACCCGAGTTCGCTCGCTCGGCTCGAGCCCCGCGTGGTAGTGCTCGGCGGCGATCCCGTGGCCGCGCAGCGTGCGGGCGATCTCCTCGCACGAGCGGCGGGAACGCGCGTAGACGATCGCGGAGGCGCCGTCCAGCGGGCCGAGGCGGGCGAGGAGGCCGCGCAGCCGCTCCTCGCCGTTCTCCGCGCGCGCGACGTCGTAGCGGAGGTTCGGCCGGTGCACGGTGGTGCGGACGAGCTCGAGCCGGCGCCCGAGGGCCGTACCGATCGCCTCGGCGTCGGAGGGCGTTGCCGTCGCGGTCATGCCGAGCACCGCGGGCCGATCGAGGGCGTCGAGCACGCGACGGATGAAGAGGTAGTCGGGGCGGAAGTCGTGCCCCCACATGCTCACGCAGTGCACCTCGTCCACGACCACGAGGCCGACGCCGATCTCGCGGAGCGTCTCCACGAACGCCTGCTGCCGGAGTCGCTCGGGCGCCGCGTAGAGGATCCGCGTCTCGCCGGCCGCGACGGAGCGAAGGCGGGCCGCGGCCTCCTCGGGCGCGAGCGACGAGTTCACGAAGGTGGCCGCGGCGGCGACTCTAGGCGGGAGCTTGTCCACCTGGTCCTTCATCAGCGCGATGAGCGGCGAGAGGACGAGGGTCGGCGTGGGGCGGAGCATCGCGGCGAGCTGGTACGTGAGCGACTTGCCGGCGCCGGTCGGCATCAGGGCGAGCGTGTCCCGGCCCTCGACGGCCGCGCGGACGACGAGCTCCTGACCAGGCCGAAAGTCGTCGAAGCCGAAGAGATCCTTCAGCGCATGGCGGAGCTCCGGCACCCGAACAAGTGTACGAGGGCCGTCGGCGCGCACCTGTGCCGACTTCGTGCCATTGTCCGACCGGTGTCCGACTTGAAGTCGGACACCGGTCGGAGTGTCACACCGGATTCGACGCGACGATCGGGCTCGTCGTCGGCGCGTCGGCGCCGCCGGCCGACTCGACGGTGACGAGCACCTTTGCGCCGGATCCGACGGTGCCGTCGACGGGCACGACGTCCCGAGCGGCGCCGCCGGAGAAGAGGCCCGCGCGCACCGGAGTCTCGCCGTCGAGCACCCAGATCTCATAGGTCTTTCCGGCCGGGGCCGCCTCCATGGAGTTCAACACGAGCACCGCGTCCGTTCCGGAGACGACCAGCGTGCCGTTGCCCTGCTGGAGCGCCACCTGCCTCGCGTCGGGGCTCGAGAGCACGGTCGCGGCCGCACGCGCCTGCGCGAGTGCCGCCCGCGAGTCGTCCAGGTCGGACGAGACGGAGAGCCCCCAGATCCCGAGCGCGACGGCGACGGCCGCGGCGACCGCTGCCGCAACTCCGAGCACAGGGGCGAGCCGTGGCCGCCGGCGCGATTCGAGCGGCACGACCGTCTGCCGATCCTCCCGCGCCGCCTCGAGGACCCGCTCGCGCAGCGCCGGCGGCGCCGCCGGGCCGGAGACCGCGGTCGCCATCGCAGCCGTCGCCTCCGTGAGGGAGCGGAGCTCCTCGCGCGCCTCCTCGGACCGCTCGAGCAGCTCCTTCGCGCGGGCGCGGTCGGCCGGCTCGAGCGCGTCGAGCGCGTAGCCGGCGATCAGCTCGTGAGCCTCGGCGTCCATGTTCTCTCGGTCTCGGTCTCGTCCAGGAGCTCGCGGAGACGCGCGAGCCCGGCGAACATCCTGCTCTTGATCGTACCCAGCGGCACCCCGAGCCGCTCGGCGAGCTCCGACTGGGAGTAGCCCCCGTAGTACGCGAGCTCGAGCGCCTCGCGCTGAGCGTCCGGCAGCGCCCCGAGCGCGGCCAGGACGCGCTCCCGCTCGAAGCCGAGCCACGCCTCGTCCTCCGCCGAGCCCGCCGGATCGGGCACCTCGCTGCGCTCCGTGTCGAGCGGCTCGGCGGGCCGTCGCTCGCGGCGACGCACGATGTCGACCGCTCGCCGGTGCACGAGCGTGATGATCCACGTGCTCGCCTTCGCCCGCTCGGCCCGGAAGGTCGCCGCCGAACGCCACACGCCGAGGAAGCCTTCCTGCACGGCGTCCTCGGCGAGCTGCTCGTCCCGCACGACGCGGTAGGCGATGCCGAACGCGACCCGGCCAACCCGGTCGTACAGCTCGCCGAGCGCCGTCTCGTCGCCGCGTGCGACAAGCGCCACCAGGGCCTCGTCGGAGAGATGCGCGTGACTGCGTCCCACCGTCTGCCGATTGTGGCGCAACGGCGCGGTGAGCTGAAGGGCGATCGCCGGCACGCCTCTTGTTCGGGACGGCGGCAGCGATCGGTTCGACCGAACCGGATCAACGTCCCGTGCGAACGACGGCCGTCATCCGACGAGAAGGAGCGCAGATGCGCAAGACACTCATCGCCGCCGTCGCCGCCTCCCTGGCGGTCGGCGCGGCAGCAGTAGGCGCGTTGGTGGGAGGCCCCAGTGCCGCCGGCGCCGCCGACCACGTCGACGCCCCGGGGCTCATGCCCCCGGGCGGGAACTTCCAGCTCGACATCACCGACATCTACGCGTGGCGGGCGAAGACGGGCAACACCGTCCTCGCGCTGAACGTCAACGGCCTCGCGAAGCCCGGTCAGGCACCCGTGTTCGCGAGCGGCGTTCCGGGCGTCCGCTCGACGAAGGGCGTCGCGTACTGGTTGCGGACCGACAACGACGGCGACGCCGTCTCGGACGTCGACCTCCAGGTGACATTCGGCAAGCCGGCGAAGAACGGCGTGCAGCACCTGACCGTGCGTCGGAACGGGAAGCTGCTCGTCTCGGGCAAGTCGACCGCTCCGGGCGCGCGAATCGTCAAGGTCAACAGGCAGAACGGCGTGAAGGCCTACGCCGGCCTGCGCGACGACCCGTTCTTCTTCGACCTGGCCGGGTACCTCGACATCCTCGCCGCGCTCGACGACGACATGTCGAACGACGCCAAGTCGTTCGTCGGCTGCACGTCGCCCCGCAGCGACTTCTTCAAGGGGCTGAACGTCTCGTCGATCGTGCTCGAGCTGCCGCCCGGCCTGCTCACGGGCTCGACGTCGTCGATCGGCGTCTGGGGCGCGACCACCGTCGGAGGCAAGCAGGTGGACCGCATGGGCCGACCCGCGATCAACACGGTGTTCCTGCCCAACAACCCGTTCCCGGGCGAGCAGAAGGGCCAGGTGCCGTCGCAGAAGAGCGCGTTCAACAAGGCCCAGCCGAGGAACGACCAGGCTGCCTTCCGCGGCGAGGTCGTGAACACGCTCCAGGTGCTCTTCGGCCTCAACGACACGGCCGGAGACGACAAGTCGGACGACGCGAAGCAGATCAGCGGCCTCGCCGACGTCCTGCTCCCCGACGTGCTCACGTTCGACACGGCGAAGCCGGGCCCGTTCCTCAACGGTCGCGGGCTGGCGGATGACGTGATCGACGCCGAGCTCGGCCTGATCACCGAGGGCACCGTCAAGACCGACTGCGTGTCGAAGAACGACCGGAAGTTCTGGCCGAACTTCCCGTACCTCGCAACCCCGCACGCCTAGTCACGTGGGGGAACCGCCTGGTTCCCCCACGAGCCCCTCCTCTCGAGCGCTCACGGGTCGCCGGCGGTGCGCCTCCCGGCCGGCAAAGCCGGCCTCCGGCGGCCCTCCGATGTGCATGGGTCACCGACGCGACTCGGGTTCTGCCGGGCGGGCCGCCGGCGGTCCGAACCGATCG
>DASSBI010000227.1:0-10630 GCA_035698965.1 Gaiella sp.
TGGGGCCGGCCGGGGGTCGGGTGCGGCTCCCGACCCCCGACGTCGTCGAGCTCAGGCGGCGAGCCTCGCGGGCTCGAGCTCCGGCTCGGGCACGACCTCCGTCGAGCGCTCGTGCTCGAGCTTCGGCAGCCACTCGAGCCAGCGTGGGAGGTACCAGTTCCAGTCCCCGAGCAGCGTCATCGCCGCCGGGAGCAGGACGGCCCGCACGATCGTCGCGTCGATCAGGACGGCGGCGGCGAGGCCGACGCCGAACTGCTTCAGCATCACGATCGAGAGCGTCGCGAAGATCCCGAACACGAAGACCATCACGATCGCGGCGCTCGTCACGACGCCCGCCGTCGTCTTGATCCCGTGGGCGACGGCGTCCTCCGTCTTCATCCCGCGGTCGTACGCCTCCCGGATCCGGCTCAGGATGAACACGTGGTAGTCCATCGAGAGCCCGAAGAGGATGACGAACAGGAACACGGGCATGAACGCCATCACGCCGCCGGAGTAATCGAAGTCCAGGATCCCCTTCGCCCAGCTCCTCTGGAACACGAGCACGAGGATCCCGTACGCCGCGGCGACGGAGAGCAGGTTGAGGAGGATCGCCTTGACTGCGAGGACGATCGAACGGAAGGAGACCAGCAGGAGGACGAATGCGAACGCGAGCACGAAGGCGAAGACGAGCGGCGCGGTCGAGCGCATCGCGCGGTCGAAGTCCTTCGAGATCGCGGTCGTGCCGGTCACGCCGACCTCGACGCCGTCGATCGAGCCCACCGTGGAAGGGACGATCTTGCCGCGGAGGGAGGCGAGCGCCGCGTTCGACGCGGCGTCCGTGCTGGATCCCGCGATCGGCAGGTCGATCTCGGCGACCGTCCGCGCCTTGTTCACGCTCACGGTCACGGGCTGATGGAACTGCCCGCCGGCCAGGGCCTGCCGCTGGAGGCCGGCGATCGCCGTCTTCACCCGCGGGCTGTCGACCGACGGTGCCTTCACGACGACGGTCGCCGGATCCTGCCCGCCGGGGAAGGCGGCCTGGAGGTGGTTGTACGTCTGCACGGCCGGGAGATCCTGCGGAAGCGCCTCGGCGCCCGGGACGACGGTCTTCATTCCGAGCGCGGGGAGGGCGAGGGCGACGAGAACCGCCGTCGCACCGACCACGGAGACGAGCGGGTGGGCGAGGACGCGGTCGAGGATCCAGCCCCAGGCCCTGCCGCCCTCCGGCCGCTGGAAGCGGTGGAGGAAGGGCACGCGCACCTTGTTGACCCGGTCGCCGAGCCACGAGAGGAGCGCCGGCAGGACGGTGAGCGAGCCGAGCACGGCGATCGCCACGACCAGGATGGTCGCCATCGCGAACGAGCCGAACGTCTTGTCGCCCGTCAAGAACATGCCCGCCATCGCTGTCATCACCGTCAGACCGGAGATGAGGACGGAGCGCCCCGAGGTGGCGGCGGCAGCCTCGAGAGCCGCGCTCTCGCTCTTGCCCGCCGCGCGCTCCTCGCGCTCACGCTTCAAGTAGAACATCGAGTAGTCGACGCCGACCGCCAGCCCGATCAGGAGCACGATCGCGCTGATGTTCTCGTCCACGGGCCAGACCTGGCTCGGGATCGCGAGCAGGCCCATCGTCGCCATCACGGCCGAGAGGGCCAGCAGCAGCGGGATGCCCGCGGCGACGAGCGCGCCGAAGGCCACGACGAGGATCACGATCGTGACCGGGAGCGAGAGGAGACCCGCCCGCTCGAGGTCCTGGTTGAACTTGTCGTCGAGTTGCTTCTCGGCGCTGACGCCGAACTCCTCGATCCGAAGACTCGGATTGGCGGCCGCGGCGGCCGCGACGGCGTCCATGACCGGCTGGATCCGGTCGGATGCGGTGTCGGCGTCGCCCCGGATGTCGAGGCTCACGGTCGCCGAGTGGCCGTCGGCCGAGATCTGACCGCGGTTGCCGGCGGCGTACGGGCTTTGCACGTTGGTTACGACGCCGACCGCCGAGACGCGGCGAACGACGTCCGCGACAGCAGTCCTGAACGCCGGGCTGTCGGCCGTGTGCTTCGAGCTCTGAACGAGCACGGTCTCGCCGGCGGGCTGCTTGAACCCGTCGTCGAGCATGCGCGCTGCGCGGCCGGACTCGCCGGGGAGCGTGTCGGTGTCGGTGAGCTGCTTGGTGCCGAGGGCGCCACCGAGCACGACGGCGGCGACGATGAACGCGAGCCAGCCGAAGATCGCCGTCTTGCGGTGGCGTGCGCTCCAGCGACCCATCCGGGCCGCCACGTTGGTGCTGCGCTTCATGGGTGACATGCGAGTGACTCCTTGCGGGGTTGGTGTTCCCGCACGCTCGCACCGGCGCGACTCGATGTCGGTGGGGTGGACTGGCGTCTGCGCGTGCGGCGCGCCGCCGTCCCGGGTGCGGCTTCCCTCACCGCCCGCTGGGGCGGGCCGCACGGACGATCGCCGGTCGGATCCGGCCGCGCCCGGGGGAGATCAGGCGCGGCCGGCGCTCGTCGCGAACCGCGGCGCGTGGCGGCGGGGCGCGGGAGTCCTGACGAGCATCCGTGCGGCGAGCCAGCCGACGAGGACTGCGAGCCCGCCGAGAGCGGCGTCGACGAAGAAGTGGTTTCCCGTCGCGACGATGATCAGGAGCATCGCCGCGGGGTAGAGGCCACCGAGGACCCGGACCCAGTGCCGCTCGGCGATCGTCGCGAGCGCGATGCCGATGATCAGCGCGTAGCCGAAGTGGAGGCTCGGCACGGCCGCGAACGGGTTGTAGAGCGCGCCGAGCAGGTCGGAGCTCAGGTCGAGCCCGGTCGAGTGCGTCACCGTGTCGGAGAACCCGAGCTCGGCGAGGCGAGGAGGTGCCGCAGGGAAGAAGACGTATCCGACGAGCGCCAGCGCCGTCGCGATCACGAAGGTCGTCCTCACGATCGGGAAGCGGTCAGGGTGCTTGCGGTGGATCCACGTGAGCGCGACCGCGGTGCCCGCGAAGTGCAGCGTCACGTAGAGGAGCCCGAGGAGCGCCGGCGCGTAGGGAATCCCTTCGAACGCCTGCTGGATCCCGCGCTCGAAGTACACACCGAGCGACTGCTCGACGGCGACGATGTCGTCCGTGTGGCGCATCGCGGCCTGCACGTTCTCCGTGCCGGCCCCGCGGATCACCTCGTAGAGGCCGTAGAGCACGGCCAGGCCCGCGATCTCGCGTGTCCCGGAATGCGACTGTGAGAGCCAACTGCGAACCATGGCTCGAGTGTGCCCGCCGGCATCGGGCTGCACGCTTCGGCATTCCCGCCACGTGGGGTTCGGCAAACCGCACGCAATGCCGCCAAGCGCGTGGGCCCGTCCGATGGGGCGGAGACCATTGATCGTGGCCTCGCCGCAAAACGAAACAAGGAGTCGAGATGAAGCACCTGCCCCTGGCGATCTCCCTCGCCGCTCTGGTCGTCGCCGTTTTGGGGACGACAGCGGTGGGCCCGGCCGCCGCGGAGGTGGCGGCCAAGGTCGTGCCGTTCGCCCGGGTCGCGGGCAAGGCAAACGTCTCGGACGACGCCAAGCGCCTCAACGGGAGGCGATCGAGCGTGGCAGGGCTCGCGAACACCATTCCGGTCGTGGGCGCCGACGGCAAGCTGCCTGCGTCGATCGGAGCCGTCGGTCCGCAGGGGCCCAAGGGCGACAAGGGATCCAAGGGCGACAAGGGATCCAAGGGCGATCCCGGGCCGCAGGGTGCCCCCGGCATGAGCGGGTACCAGGTAGCCACGGCGAGCGCGCCTGTGGACTCGACCGGACGGAAGTTCGTGCGTGCGGTCTGTCCCGCAGGCAAGCGCGTCGTCGGCGGTGGTCACTCGATTCCGTACGTCGGCTCGTACGAGATCATCAGGAGCTATCCCGACGGCAACACGTGGTACGTGATCGCCGACCACGCCGGTGGCGGGACCTGGTCCGTGGTCGCGTACGCGGTCTGCGTGGCCGTCACCTGAGCGCGGCGGGCTACGCGCGGAGGAACGCGAGGACGGCGAGCACCCGGCGGTGGTCGTCGGTCGAGGCCGGCAGGCCGAGCTTCGTGAAGATGCTCGTCACGTGCTTCTCCACCGCGCGGAGGGTGACGAAGAGGCGCTCGGCGATCGCCTGGTTCGAGCGGCCCTCGGCCATCGCCTCGAGGACCTCCCGTTCGCGCGCGGTGAGCTGCTCGAGCGGGTCGTCCCGGCGCTTGCGCCCGACGAGCTCGCTGACGACCGCGGGATCGAGCGCGGAGCCGCCGTCGGCGACCCGGCGCACGGCCGTGCCGAACTGCTCGAGGTCCGCGACCCTGTCCTTGAGGAGGTAGCCGACGCCCTCGGCGCTCGTCTCGAGCAGCGCCATCGCGTAGCTCGGCTCGACGTACTGCGAGAGGAGCAGGACACCGACACCCGGGTGCCGCTCACGGATCTCGCGTGCGGCCTGGAGGCCCTCGTCGGTGTGGGTCGGCGGCATGCGAATGTCGACCACGGCAACGTCCGGCTTGTGCATCGCCACGTGGCGAAGCAGGTCGTCCGCCGTTCCCGACTGCGCGACGACTTCGAAACCCGCCTCCTCGAGCAGCCTGGCGACGCCTTCGCGCAGCAGCACCGAGTCGTCGGCCAGCACCACGCGGCGCGCGTCGCCGAGCTGCGAGACGGTGCCGCGCAGCGGCGGGAAGTCGCGCGGGAGCCCGTCGGCGATCACCTGGTGGATGCGCTCGGGATCGGGCAGGCCCTGGAGGCGGTGGGTGCCGAGATCGCGCGTCTCGACGCCGGTCACGAAGGGCGCCGCGGTGGAGGAGAGCAGGACCTGGCCGCCGTGCCCTGCGGCCGCGATGCGCGAGGCGCGGATCACGTCGAGACCGGTGTAGCCCTCCTCGCCGAGCTGCGGCACGCCGGTATGGAGGCCCATGCGCACCTTGACGACGGCCCCCTCCGGCCAGCCGTGGTCGCGGATCCGCGCCTGACCGGCGAGCGCCGATCGCAATGCCGGCTCGACCTCGCCGAACACCGCCGAGAGCTCGTCACCGGTCGCGTCGACCTCGGCCCCGGATTCCGTCGCGATCTCCTCCCGCAGGAGGCGCCGCACGTCCGCGATGAGGCCCGAGTAGGCGGAGCCGATGCTCTGGACGAGCTTCGTGGACCCCTCGACGTCGGCGAAGAGGAAGGTGACGGTGCCGGTCGGAAGCTCGCCCATCCGGGTGCCAGTCTACGGGTACGGCGCGCCGGTCTCGGATCCCCGGCGAGCGCTACAGGGGCACCACGCGGGGCGCGGTCGGGATCGTCGCGCGGATACGGGTGCCGCCGCCGGGCGGGCTCTCCACGGCGAACCTGCCGTCGAGCGACTCGACGCGGTCGACGAGGCCCTCGAGCCCCGAGCCCCGTGCGGGGTCGGCGCCGCCGACGCCGTCGTCGACCACCTCGACGACGATCGCGGTCCCGTCGTCGTCCTCCGTCACGCGGACCTCCGCGAGCGTCGCGTCGGCGTACTTCGCGACGTTCGCGAGCGCCTCGGCGGCGACGTAGTACGCGGCGGCCTCGATCGCGGGGGGAAAGCGCTCGTCCGGGACGTTGATCTCCACCGGGATCGGCGAGCGGATGACGAGCGACTCGAGCGCCGGGCCGAGGCCGCGGTCGGTGAGGACGTTCGGGTGGAGGCCGCGCGCGAGCTCGCGGAGCTCCTCGAGCGCTTGCGTGAGCTCGACCCGTGCGGCGGCGAGGATCTCCACCGCCTTCTCGGCCTCGTCGGGCAACCGGGACTCGGCGAGGCGAAGCGAGAGCGAGAGCGCGGCCAGCCGCTGCTGTGCGCCGTCGTGCAGGTTGCGCTCGAGCCGGCGCCGGGCGGCGTCGGTCGCGGCCACGATTCGGCTCCGCGACGCTCTGACCTCGGCCTCCTGGCGCTTGCGGTCGGTGACGTCGGCGCCGGAGAGGAGCACCCGGGCATCGCCGGAAGGATCGGTGATCGGGGTGGCCGTCCAGGCAACGATGTGCTCGCCGCCGTCGCGCGTCAGCCAGCGCGACTCGCGCTCGGCCTGCGGAACGCCGTTCGCCGCCCCGGCGATCGCCATGCGCGCGGCGAACTCGTCCTCGCGCGCGACGAGGTCGAGGAACGACGTCCCCTCGAGCTCCTCCTCAGAACGCCCGAAGACGTCGCAAAAGGCTCTGTTCGCGCCCTGTCGGGCCACCACGGCGTCGTGGTCCGTGATGACGATGAAGCTCGGGATCGTGTCAGCGACCGTCGTCGCGAAGTCCCACTGCCGCTGCAGCTCGAGCTCGCGATGCTTGCGGTCCGTGATGTCGATCCCGCCGGCGACGATCCGCACGACATCGCCGTTCTGATCGACGAGCGGCGCCGTCTGCCAGGCGATCACGCGCTCCTCCCCGAGCGCGTTCGTGAAGACGTTCTCGTACGCGGACGCGGGGAAGCCCGGCGACGCTTCCCGGAAGCGCTGGATCATTGCCTCCCGCTCGGCCGGGTCGATGAAGACCTCCCAGAAAAACCGCCCCTCGACGAGCGCGCGGCCCTGGAGCCCGCTCGCGACCTCCACCGCATGGTTGAAGTTCCGGATCCGGCCCTCGGTGTCGACCACCGACAACAGGCTCGGTGCGGTGTCGATGATCGTCTCCAGGAAGCGGTACTGCGCCCGGAGCTCGGCCTGGAGGCGCTCCTTTTCGAACGCGAGGCCCGCCGTTGCCGCCACCGCGTCGACGAGCGGACGCTGGTCGGCCAGGCTCCGGTCGTGCAGCAGGGCGGCGACGCGCTTGCCGTCGTTCTCGACGAACGTCGCGGCATGGGCGCCTCGCGCGATGGGCTCGGTCATCGTGCGACCCTCCTCGTCGACCCAGGCCTGGCGCTGGGACGACCAGTAGGCGAGGCCGAGCGACGGGTCGCCGAGCGCGTCGGCGAGCGCGTCCCGGAGCGGCCGACCGTTGCCGAGAGCGATGACGAGATCGGCGATCCCGGCGCGCTGGAGGCGCGTGCGGAGGATCCCCGCGAGGAACGCGACCGGCATCAGCGCGAGCGCCGCGAGCGCGGCGATCTCGATCGCGAGCCCGGCGTTCTCGTCGAACGTCCAGGCGAGATTCGACGTCACGAGGCCGATGAGCGCGATCAGCGTGAAGAAGTAGACGGGGCCGAGCGCTCGGCGGAGCGGCGGCGACGCGGCGCGGAAGCGCCGGATGAGCCGGACGAACACGACCGTTGCGATCGCGGCGGCGGCGAGGCCCAGCGCAAAGCCGGCGGCCCGGGCGAGAGCGGCGCTGTCCGTCACGAGAAACGCGCTCTCGGGGCAGTCGTCACACCCCGGGATCGGCGACCGGTCGAACAGGGAGATCGTGAGAGGCCCGAGCGTGACGATCGCGAGAACGGCCCAGACGATCCACTCGTCGCCGGGACGGAGCCTGCCGCTCGGGTACGAGAGGATCAGGTGCGCGAACGCGACGAACGCGAGGTTCGAGAGGAGGTAGCCGATCGTGAAGACGAGCGGCCTGTCGGCCAGCTGCAGCGCGCCGACCGACCAGAGCAGGCCGACCGCGAGCATCTGGGCTCCGGTTCGGTTGTCGGGTCGCTGGATCGCCGCGATCGTGCCCGCGACGCTGAAGATCAGCCCCGCGACCGTCACCATCGTGATCAGCGCGCGCGGCTCGCCGAGGTCGGCCGTCACGACGAGGTAGATGGCGACGGCGTAGAGCGCCGTGCCCACGAGGACCGCGGCCGCGAGCCGGCCGCGCGTCACCGCAGGAGGAAGCGAACAGCGGCGCCCGTCAACTCGGCCTTGGCGATGAAGCCGCGGGCCCCGCTCGAGCGGATCAGGCCGTTGTAGTCGGACGCCTCGCGGCTCGAGACGAGCACCACCTGCGGCCGGGCGGGACCGTCCAGCCGCTCGAGGACTGCGAAGCCGTCCATGTCGGGAAGCTGCACGTCGAGCAGGACGACGTCCGGATGGAGCTGATCGATCGCCTGGAGCGCGTCGGCACCGTCCTCGGCCTCGCCGACGACCGCGAAGCCGTCCTCCTCGAGGAGCACGCGCGCACAGCGCCTGAAGCTCGGGTGGTCGTCGACGATGAGGATCGTCGGGCTGCTGTCCATGTCCGTATCGTGTCAGACGTCCCAGGGGCGCGTGGTGTGGCAAACCGCACCGGCCTAGCCCTTTCGCAAGCGGGATCTCGCAGAAGCGAGATCCCGCGCTCGGATCCTCGCCTGCGGCGGGGCGCCCCTGGAGGCGCCCCGCTTCACGGTCGCAACTGCACGTTGCGCGAGACGAACGACGTCCATCGGGTTCTGCGCATTGCGAGGTGGTTTTGCGACCCTGCCGCGCGTTGCGAGGTTCGCGCGGGATGGTGCATACTCGCGCGCATGCAGACGACGGAGCACCTCTCCCACGACCGGGTCCTCGACGACCGGGCGCGCTACGTGAGCGGCGGCGTGTCGACGCCGCGTCTCGTCGTCGCCGGCGCCGATGGTGCTCGCGTGACCGACGTCGACGGCCGGGTGTTCGTCGACTTCGCCGGCGGGATCGGGTGCCAGAACACGGGTCACCGGTTCGCGCCGGTCGTCGAGGCGATCCACCAGCAGGTCGACCAGTACCTGCACCAGTGCTTCATGGTCGGCGTCTACGAGCCGTACGTCGACACCTGCCGCCTGCTCGCGGAGCTCTCGCCGTGCGTGGGTGACCAGCAGAAGTCGCTCCTCGTCAACTCGGGCGCCGAGGCGAACGAGAACGCGGTCAAGATCGCGCGCGCGGCCACCGGCCGTCCGGCGGTGGTCGTCTTCGACAACGCCTTCCACGGCCGCACGCTGCTGACCATGACCATGACGAGCAAGGTGCATCCCTACAAGGCCGGCTTCGGGCCGTTCGCACCCGAGGTGTATCGGGCACCCGCGCCGTACCCCTACCGCGGCGTCACGACCGACGATGCGGTCGCGGGCATGAAGAAACTCTTCAAGTCCGAGGTCGACCCGCAGACCGTGGCCTGCGTGCTGCTCGAGCCCGTCCAGGGCGAGGGCGGCTTCGTGCCGATGCCGCCGGACTTTCCCGCGCGGCTGGCCGAGCTCTGCGCCGGGCACGGGATCCTCTACGTCGACGACGAGGTGCAGTCCGGCGTCGGGCGCACCGGGCGGATGTGGGCGATCGACCACTACGAAGGCGTCGAGCCCGACCTGCTCGTCTCGGGCAAGTCGATCGGCGGTGGGCTCCCGTTGGCGGCGGTCACGGGTCGCGCCGAGCTGATGGACGCCGTTCCGGCGGGTGGGCTCGGCGGCACCTTCGGCGGCAATCCGCTGTCCTGTGCAGCGGCGATCGCTGTCCTCGAGGCGGTCCGCGAGCCGGAGTTCCTCGCGGCCGCGACGCGGCTCGGCGAGACGCTCCGCGAACGGCTCGACGCGCTCGCAGCCGCGCGGCCCGAGATCGGCGACGTGCGCGGGCTCGGGCCGATGATCGCGTTCGAGCTTGCCGAGCGCACGCCCGACCGCGCGAAGGCGATCGTCGACGCGGCGTTCGAGCGCGGCCTGCTCCTGCTCGCGTGCGGCCTCTACGGCAACGTGATCCGGCTGCTCCCCGCGCTGACGATCTCCGACGAGGAGCTCGAGGAGGGCCTCGCCCTGCTCGTGGAGTCGGTCGCAGCCGTCGATGGGTAGTACCGCCGCCGACATCGACATCCGCATCGTCGGCGTGCGGAAGCGGTACGGGGAGGTCGCCGCGGTCGACGGGGTCGACCTCGACGTCGCGCGCGGTGAGTTCTTCACGATGCTCGGCCCGTCCGGCTCGGGCAAGACGACGACGCTGCGGATGATCGCCGGCTTCGAGCGGCCCGACGAAGGCAGGATCGAGCTCGGGGGGACGGACGTCTCCGGTCGCCCGCCGTTCGACCGGCCGGTCAACACGGTCTTCCAGGACTACGCGCTCTTCCCGCACATGACGGTGCAGCAGAACGTCGAGTACGGCCTGCGTGTGCGGAAGGTCGCGAGGTCGGAGCGCCGCGCGAAGGCGAGCGAGGCGCTCGCCCGCGTCAGGCTCGAGGGGTACGGCGCGCGCAGGCCGGGCCAGCTGTCCGGCGGGCAGCGGCAGCGGGTGGCACTCGCTCGGGCGATCGTCAACACGCCGCGCGCGCTGCTCCTCGACGAGCCGCTCGGCGCCCTCGACCTGAAGCTCCGCCAGGAGTTGCAGCTCGAGCTCAAGCAGCTCCAGCAAGAGCTCGGGATGACGTTCGTCTACGTCACGCACGACCAGGAAGAGGCGCTGACGATGAGCGACCGGATCGCCGTCTTCAACCAGGGCCGGATCGAGCAGGTCGGCTCTCCGGCGGAGATGTACGAGCACCCGGCGACGGCGTTCGTGGCGGGGTTCATCGGGACCTCCAACATCCTGGAGCGGGGGGGCAGGACGTTCACCGTGCGCCCGGAGAAGATCCGCCTGCTGCCGTTCGAGGCGGGGGAGGGCGAGCCGGGCACGGTGCGCGCGACCGCCTACCTCGGGCCGTCGACGAAGTTCGTCGTCGCGCTCGACGAGGGCGGCGAGCTGACCGTTGTGCAGCAGAACCTGGAGACGAGATCGGAGGACATCGATCGCATGGAGGGCAGGCGCGTCCGGTTGCACTGGCGGCCGGATGTGGAGTTCGCAATCGAGGAGGAGGGAACGTGAAGCGGATTCGCTTCGTGCACGTCG
>DASSBI010000228.1:0-16205 GCA_035698965.1 Gaiella sp.
GTCGTTCACGGGCGACTACTACGCGGGCGTCGTGACGGCGATCAAGCGGGCCGTGCCCGGGATGCACGTGCACGCGTTCTCGGCGCTCGAGGTTTGGCAGGGCGCGGCGACGCTCGGGCTCGATCTCGAGACCTACCTCGCACGGCTGCGCGACCTCGGCCTCGGGTCGCTGCCCGGCACCGCAGCCGAGATCCTCGACGACGAGGTGCGGGCGGTGATCTGTCCGGACAAGGTGACGACCGACCAGTGGTTCGAGGTGCACGGCGCCGCCCACCGGGTCGGCCTCTCCTCGAACGTCACGATCATGTTCGGGCACGTCGAGCGACCCGTCCACTGGGCGCGACATCTCGTCCGCGCTCGCGAGCAGCAGGCGCTCTCGGGCGGCTTCACGGAGCTCGTGCCGCTCCCCTTCGTCCCGATGGAGGCTCCGATCTATCTCAAGGGGCGCGCGCGGCGGGGACCCACGTTCGGCGAGGCGCTGCTCCTGCACGCGGTCGCGCGGCTCGCCCTGCATCCCCTGATCCAGAACGTGCAGGCGAGCTGGGTGAAGCTCGGGCCCGACGGCGTGAGGCAGGCGCTCGCCGCGGGCGTCAACGACCTCGGCGGGACGCTGATGAACGAGTCGATCTCCCGCGCGGCGGGCTCGGAGTGGGGCCAGGAGCTGCCGCCGGAGGCGATGGAGGCGCTGATTCGCTCGGCCGGCCGCGTTCCGCGGCAGCGCACCACGACGTACGGGTCGCCGCTCCCGGAGCAGGTGCGCCGCTCGTTCGGCGCGGCGCCGCTCGCGGAGCCGCTCAACCCTCCGGCACGCGACGCAGGGCTCCGCCGGCCGGCGGCGCTCCTGCGGCCCGCGGCGCTCGCCGGCTGACGGCCTGGCTCAGCTCTTCGGCGTGTCGTGTCGCCGCCGGCGAGCTGCGTCCAGCGCAAGAGCGGGAATGCGCAGGGCGATGCGGGGAAGGCCCTTCCGGGCATCGCCGAGCGCGTCCCGGAGGCCGTTCGCCGCAGCAATGCCGTGCAGCCCTTCGCCGTGGCCGACGAGCAGATGCTCGGGCACGAACGCGCCGAGCACGTCGCGCGGCGGGGTCGGGCGGAGCAGGAGGTGCACGCCGGCGTCGTGCCCCGGCGGTGCGTAGAAGCCGTTCGTGCCGATCGCCTCGGCGACGACGAGCGTCCGCTCCGCCTGCCACCACAACGCCACCTCGCGCCAGCGCTTCGTCCGTCGCACTCCGATCACGTCGAACGGGGTGTCCGGCAGCGCATCCGGGACGACGAGGTGCGGCACGCCGAGCGTCGCGGCTACGGCGGCGCAGTCACGGTTGTGGCGGTCGAGGAGCTGGAGGACAGCGACAGGCTTGCCGAGCGTCCCGGCCCGCTCGAGCGCCGGCTCGTGTCGGACGGGGTCGACGAGCCAGACCCGGCCGTCGCCCGCCAGGACGTGGGAGGTGCGAGTCGCCGGCTCGTCGACGATCCACGAGAAACCACGCGCGCCGCGGTCGTCGCAGAAGCGGATCTCCATCAGTCGAGCGTATGCGCAGCGGCTCACCTCGCGGCGCCGCCGACCATGCCCCCAACTGGCCCCAGGGGCACCCCGGTGTCCCTGACGTAACGCTATCGAGGAATCTGTGTCGAAAGGGAGACGCATGTGTGCCTGTTCTGTGCCGGCGCATCACCACGTTGCCCGCTTGGGCTCGGACCGCTTTGGCCCGCTCGCCCTCACAGGTGCCCACACAACCGCCGACACAACCGCCACCCGGGGCTGGAAGGCGCACGTCAGCCGCGAGCGAGTGCCGCGCGTGCCTCGGCGAGCGTGAAGCGCCCGGCGAGCAGCGCGCTGCCGGCGACCGCTGCCTCGCATCCGAGCTCCTGCAACGCGCGGAGATCCCCCGTCGACGCGATCCCACCGGCTGCGATCACCGGGAGACCGATTGGAAGAACCTGCGCGAGGAGATCGAGGTCGGGACCGGCGAGCGATCCGTCACGTGCCGTTGCGGTGACCAGCAGGCGGGCGACCCCCGCATCGGCGCAGCGACGCGCCAGCTCCGGCGCGGTCAGCGAGGAGGACCGTGTCCAGCCCTCGACGGCCACCCTGCCGTTCCGGACGTCCACGGCGACGACCAGAGCCGAGGCAACCCTCGCGACCGCGGCCGTCAAGAATCCCGGAGACAGCGCGGCCGTGCCGACGATCACGCGGTCGGCTCCCGCCGCCAGCGCCGCATCGAGAGCCTGCACCGAGCGGTAGCCGCCCCCGACCTGGAGCGGCAGCCCGCCTGTGGCGGCAACAGCGGCCACCAGGTCGAGTGACGGCGCGCCGGAGAAGGCGCCGTCCAGGTCGACGAGGTGGAGTCGCTCTGCCCCCTCCAAGGCGAACCGACGCGCGAGCTCGACAGGGTCGCCGCCCTCGAGAGTCACGGCGTCGCGCCTGCCTTCGGCGAGGCGCACCCCCCGACCGTCGAGCACGTCGATGGCCGGGATGACCTCCATGTGATTGCGTGATAACACGTTAGCATGATAACATGCAGCCATGACACGCCCGCGAAACGGGGCCGCCACGGTCGAGCACGAGGAGGAGGTCCCGGGGCTCGGCGGGCTGGCCGACGCCCTCACCACGCTCCGAACGCGTGACGAGGTGACGCGTTTCCTGCGCGACCTTTGCACCATGCCCGAGCTCGAGGCTCTGGCGCACCGCTGGCAGACCGTTCTGCTCCTGGAGGAAGGCGTGCCGTATGTCGAGATAGCCGCGCGCGTCCCGACCTCGACAGCGACTGTGACGCGCGTCGCCCAGTGGCTCCGGCACGGAACCGGGGGGTACCGGATGGCACTCGAGCGTACGCGCCGCCGCGAGCGGAGGCGGCGGTGACGAACGGATTCACGAAGGCGGGCGAGAACGGCAGGCTCACGCTCGCCGTGCCCGCGAAGGGCCGCATGGCGGAGCCGGCGCTCCGCCTGTGCGCCGATGCAGGGCTCTCGTTCGAGGTGACGGAGCGCTCGCTGGTCGTACCGTGCGCCAACGCGCCCGTCGATCTCCTGCTCGTCCGGCCGAGTGACATCCCCGAGTACGCGCAGGACGGCGTGGTCGACGTCGGCATCACGGGGGCGAACCTGGTGGCCGAGGCGGACGCGGAGGTGGTGACCCTGGCCGAGCTCGGCTTCGCGCGATGCTCGCTCGATGCCGCCGTCCCGGTTGACGCCGGGCATTCGGCGATCGCCGACCTCCACGGGCTCCGCGTCGCGACCGCGTACCCGGTGTCCACGCGGCGCCTGCTCGCCGAGCGGGGTGTCGAGTGCGAGCTCATCCCGGTCTCGGGATCGGTCGAGGCGACACCCCGGCTCGGCCTCGCAGACGCGATCGTCGACCTGGTCTCGACGGGGTCGACGATGACCGCGAACGGGCTTCGGCCGATCGGCACGCTCCTCACCTCGCAGGCGGTGCTCGTCGGCGGGCGGGCAGCGGTCGAGGCACGTCGCGAGGCCGTCGAGCAGCTCGAGCTGATGCTCTCCGGCGTCGTGGCGGGCCGTCGGCGCCGCTACGTGATGATGAACGCGCACGTCGACGACCTGCCTGCGATCCGTGCGGTGCTGCCGGGAATGGGCGCGCCGTCCGTCTTGCAGCTCGCGGACGACGGCGAGATCGCGGTGCACGCCGCGGTCGAGGTCGACGAGATCTGGAACCTGCTCCCGGTACTGCGTCGCGCGGGCGCGACGTCGATCCTCGTCCTTCCGATCGAGCGGCTGGTGGCGTGAGGCGGTCGTTCGACGAGGCGCTCGCGACGGTGGCGCCGATCGTCGCCGACGTGCGCGAGCGCGGGGACGAGGCGCTGCTCGAGTGGACCTCGCGGCTCGACGGGCCGAGACCGGATGGGATCCGAGTGGCTGCGGAGCGCGTCGAAGCTGCGCGGGTGGACGACGACGTCCTCGACGCGCTCCGACGGATGATCGACGCCGTCCGACGGTTCAGTGAGGCGCAGCGACCGGTCGACACGTCCGTCGAGGCGGCGCCGGGCATCGTCTCCGAGCGCCGCTGGCTGCCTCTCGGCGCTGTCGGGGTCTGCGTTCCCAGCGGTCGGCTACCGCTTCCGTCATCGCTCGTGATGACTGCGGTGCCCGCCCGTGTGGCCGGCGTCGCCAGGATCGCGGTCGTGACCCCGAACCCGGCCGACGCGACGCTCGTCGTGGCGCGTGAGCTCGGGATAGACGAGGTGTACGCGGTCGGCGGGGCGCAGGCCGTGGCGGCGCTCGCCTACGGCACGGCGACGGTTCCGGCGGTCGACGCCATCGTGGGGCCGGGGAACGCCTACGTCACCGCCGCCAAGCTCCTGGTCGCGAGTCGTGTGCGCATCGACCTGCCGGCCGGGCCGAGCGAGGTCGTCGTGATCGCGGATGTCTCGGCCTCGGCGGACGCGGTCGCCGCGGATCTGCTCGCGCAGGCCGAGCACGGCGAGGACAGCGACGCGCTGCTCCTCACGGACGACGCCGGGCTCGCGAGATCCGTCGCGAGGCTCGTGTCGGGCGCACCGAACGTCGGGGTGGAGCGTGTCGACTCGCTCGACGAGGCGCTCGAGCGGTCGGACGCCTACGCGCCCGAGCATCTCGAGCTCCACGTCGCGGATCCCGACGCGCTGCTCGATCGCGTCCGCAACGCGGGCTCGGTGTTCGTCGGCTGCTCCTCGGTCGTCGGGGACTACGCGGCGGGCGCGACCCACGTCCTGCCGACGGGCGGTCTGGCGCGCTCGACGGGTGGGCTGGGGCTCGAGACGTTCCTCAAGCCGCTCCAGGTCGTACGGGCGAGCGCGGACGGCGCGCGTCGTGCCGCCGATATCGTCGGTCCCCTGGCGCGCGTCGAGGGTCTTCCCCTGCACGCCGCGGCGGTTCCGGCGTGAGCGTCGCGCGACGGAAGGCGCAGCCCGTCGGCGAGGGATTCGCCCCGTACCGCTGGGCGGCCGGGGCAGACATGGTTGCGGCGCGGCATGGCATCCCGCGCGAGGCGGTGCTCAAGTTCGACCAGAACACGCCGCCGTTGTCCGGTGTTCCGCAGGTGCCGCTCGCCGCCAGCATGGCGAGGCTCGCCGACTATCCGGACGGCTCGTATCGCGAGCTGCGCGAGGGCGCGGCCGCCTACACGGGGCTCGCACCCGAGAACGTCGTGGTTGGCGCGGGTGCGGACGATCTGATCCTCCTCCTCGCCCAGACCTTCCTGGGTGCGGGCCGACGCGCGGCCGTCTCCGAGCCGACGTATGCGTTGTACCGGATCGCGACGAGTCTTCACGGCGCGGCCGTCGTGGACGCCACGGACGAGGCGGATCTCGTGTGGGCGTGCAACCCGAACAACCCGACCGGATCGTGGGTCGAGCCCGAGGAACTGGTGTCACTCGCGCGGGAGCGCCCCGACACGATCCTCGTCGTCGACGAGGCGTACGTGGAGTTCGGTGCCCGCTCGTGCGCGCCGTGGGTCGACGAGCTCGAGAACCTCGTCGTCGTGCGGACGATGTCGAAGGCCTTCGGGCTGGCGTCGTTGCGGGTCGGCTACGCGCTCGCGCACATCGAGACCGCCGCGGTTCTCACCGAGCGGCGTGCTCCGGCGCCGATCTCCGGCCCGTCCGCCGCGATCGCGGCGGCGGCTCTGCGTGAGCCCCGACTCGGGGACGTCGAAGCGACCGCCGCGGAGCGCGAGCGGTTCCGGGCCGCGCTGGTGGCCGCAGGCTACGACTGCCCGCCGACCGCCACGAACTTCCTCTTCCTGATGACGGACGAGCCGCTCGCCGACCGCTTGGAGGAGCAGGGGATCGTCGTCAGGGCCTTTCCGGGCGCTATCCGGATGACGGTACGACGACCGTCCGAGAACGACGTGGTGCTCCGCGCGCTCGGTGCCGAGCCTGGCCCGGCATCCGGTCGTGAGGCGACCGTTCTGCGGACGACGACCGAGACCGCGCTCCGGCTCGCGCTCTCGCTCGATGGGACAGGCCGCGTGCGTGTCGAGACGGGCATCGGCTTCCTCGACCATCTCCTGACGCTGTTCGGGTTCCACGCCGGATTCGACCTGGAGCTTCTCGCCGCAGGTGACGTCGACGTGGACGCGCACCACACGGTCGAGGACGTGCACGCCGCCCTCGGCTCGGCGATCGCGCAGGCGCTCGGCACACGGGAGGGCGTGGCGCGCTACGGGTCGACGGTGCTGCCCATGGACGAGGCGCGAGCGACGGCTGCAGTCGACCTCGTACGCCGGCCGCACGCAGAGGTCTCCCTCGCGTTCACGGGCGACAGGGTCGGCGCCTTGGCGACGTCGCTGCTCCGCCACGCCCTCGAGCGGCTCGCGATCGAGGCCGGCTGCACCGTGCACGTCGACGCCTCGGGCGCCGACGATCACCACGTGGCGGAGGCGGCGTACAAAGCACTCGGCCAGTCGTTCCGGCAGGCCGTCGCCCCCGGCGGCGACGGCATCAGGTCGACGAAGGGAGCGGCGTGACCGTCGACGCGGCCGATCGGTGTCAGACACCGATTCCTGTCAACCCCGAACAGCACCAACACTGCTCCGATCCATCCACAGGGCCCGCCCGATGCGCGGACGAGCATGTCCGGATTCCTCGATTCGGGCGTATCGCGGCGGCCGGACGGCCACGCCGCATGACAGCTCGCGTTCGGGGCTGTGGAGAAACCCGCACGCACTCGGCACGGTTTGCCCTTGACAGAGATCGGTGTCTGACACCGTCCGTCGCCTCTCCCACGAGGCCGGCGTGAGGGTGGCGATCGCGGACTATGGCGCGGGGAATCTCCGCTCCCTGTCATCGGCGCTCGTCCGGGCCGGAGCGGATCCCGTCGTGACCGTCGACCCCGCCGTCGTCCGCGACGCCCCGCTTGCGCTGATCGCCGGGGTCGGGCACGTCGAGAGCGCCGCAGCCGGGCTGGCGCGGCATGGCCTGGACGACGCGCTCCGCGACCGGGTCGCGGCCGAGCGACCGGTTGGCGGAATCTGCGTGGGGCTCCAGCTCCTCTTCGGTCCGAGCGACGAGGGCGGGACGGGTCTCGAACTCCTCGCGGGACCGGTACGGCGCCTGCGAGCGAGGCGGGTGCCACACATCGGGTGGAACACGATCGCCGCGACCCGGGCCTCGGCGCTCGTGGGCGGGGTAGCCGGCGCCGACGTCTACTTCGCTCACAGCTTCGCCGCCGAGCCCGACGACCCAGGAGTCGTGACTGCGACGACGGATCACGAGGGTCAGGTCGTCGCCGCCGTCGAGCACGGGACGCTCGCCGGCGTCCAGTTTCACCCCGAGCGGAGCGCCGCCGCCGGAGCCCGCGTCCTCGAGAACCTGCTGCGATGGTCAAGAAGCGCGTGATCCCCTGCCTCGACGTCGCCGGCGGCCGGGTGGTCAAGGGCGTCAACTTCGAGGGGCTCCGAGAGATGGGGCAGCCCGTCGAGCTCGCCCGACGCTACTCCGAGCTTGGCGCGGACGAGCTCGTCTTTCTCGATATCACCGCGACGCTCGAGGGACGCGGGCCGATCCTGGACGTGATCGGCCGCGCGGCTGACGAGCTCACGATCCCGTTCACCGCGGGCGGCGGGGTCACCGGCGTGGACGACGCGCGCGACCTGCTGCTCGCGGGTGCCGACAAGGTGGCGATCAACCGCGCCGCCTTCGACGACCCGGGGATCCTCACCGCGTTGGCCGCCGAGTTCGGGTCGCAGGCTGTCGTCTGCGCAATCGACGCGCGTGCGGGTGAGGTGGTGACCCACGGGGGCCGGACACCCCGTCGCAAGGCTGCCGTCGAGTGGGCCGGGGAGGCGGTCGAGCGAGGCGCGGGGGAGATCCTCCTCACCTCGATCGACGCCGACGGGACGCGCACCGGATACGACCTCGAGCTCACGCGGAGCGTTGCCGCGGCGGTCGAGGTTCCCGTCATCGCATCGGGTGGGGCCGGCGAGGCGCGCCACATGGCGGAGGCGTTCGAGGTCGGCGCGGAGGCTGCGCTGATCGCCTCGATCGTCCACGAGCGCCCCGAGCGGCTGCCGGAGCTTAAGGCCGAGCTGGAGGAGGCAGGATGGCCGATGAGACGCTGACGCCCGTGATCGTCCAGGACGCGCAGACGAACCGCGTCCTGATGCTGGCGTACGCAAACGACGAGGCGTTGCGCCGGACGCGAGAGAACGGCGAGGCGTGGTTCTGGAGCCGCTCCCGCCGGGAGCTCTGGCACAAGGGCGCCACCTCGGGGAACACGATGGCCGTCGAGGAGATTCGCGACGACTGCGACGGAGATGCGCTCCTCTACCGTGTGCAACCGAACGGCCCGGCGTGCCACACCGGGGCCGAGTCCTGCTTCGCGCCGTGGCTCTGGCGGATCGTCGCCGAGCGGGCGCTCGCGCGCCCGCCGGGCTCGTACGTGGCCGGGCTGCTCGAGGCGGGGCCGGCCGCCGCCGCCCGCAAGGTCGGTGAGGAGGGTGTCGAGGCCGCTCTGGCCGCAGTCACCGAGTCGGACGAACGGCTCGTCGAGGAGCTGGCCGACCTCTGGTTCCATAGCTACGTCCTCCTCGCGGCACGCGGATTGCAGCCGTCGGCGGTCGAGGACGAGCTCCGGCGGCGGCACACCGGCGCCTGACCGTTCGTCCGACTATCGTCGCGCCATCAACGTCGCCACCGGCATCGACCCAGACGAGCTCCGCGAACGGCGCGAGAGGCTGCGCGCACTCGTCACCGGGCACGGGCCGAGCGGGCTCGTCGTCTTCGACCAGAGCTACGTCCAGTACCTGACGCGCTTCTCGTTCCTCGCGACCGAGCGCCCCGTCGCGTACCTGGAGCGCTTCGGCGGCGAGACGGCGGCCTTCGTCCCCGAGTTCGAGGTCGCCCGTGTCCGCGCCGAGACCGGCTTCGACCGCGTCGAGTCGTATCCCGAGTATCCGGGCACCGAGCACCCCATGCGGATCCTCGCCCGGCTCCTCGACGACATGGGGATCACCGGCACGATCGCCGCCGACCAGGACGGCTACCCCGGCATCCTCGGCTACCAGGGGCCGTCACTCTCGGAGGTCAGCGGCGCCGAGGTCGTGCCCGTCGCGCCGGCGCTCGAGGGCCTTATGGCACGAAAGAGCGAGGCGGAGATCGAGCTCGTCCGCGAGAGCGCTCGCTGGTGCGAGCACGCGCACCGGCTTCTGCAGCAGTACACGCGGCCGGGGGTGACCGAGGCCCAGGCGGGGCTCCGTGCGGGGTACGAGGCAAGTCTCGCGATGCTCGAGGCGCTCGGGCCGTCGTACGACGGCGGTCTCTCCTCGACCGACGGCGCCTCGGCCGGGTACCGCGGGCAGATCGGAGCGCGGAGCGCGTGGGCCCACGCGGTCGCCCACAACATCGAGTTCCGCCCCGGCGACGTGCTGGTCAGCGAGACCGCCGCGCCGGTGTGGGGCTACAACGCGGAGCTGGAGCGCACGATGATCGTCGGGCCGCCCACCGACGAGATGCGACGCCGTTTCGACCAGATGTGTGCCGCGCAGCAGGTTGCCTTGACCGCCCTGCGACCGGGCGTCACGTGTGCCGACGTCGATCGTGCCGTGCTCGCGTACTTCGAGGAGCAGGCGATCCTCGACACCTGGAGCCAGCACACCGGGCACGCGATCGGGTTGCGCAACCACGAGGCGCCGTTCCTCGACGTCGGCGACGAGACCGTCGTCGAGCCGGGAATGGTGCTCACCATCGAGCCAGGCGTCTACGTGGCCTGCCTCGGCGGGTTCCGCCATTCGGACACGGTCGTCGTCCGGCCCGACGGGATCGAGATCCTCACGGAGTACCCGAGCGACCTCGAGTCGCTCACGCTGCCGCTCTGACGGCGACCGGCTACGCTGTCACGGCGATGGACGCCTGGCGCGCTCACGTGCTGCGACAAAACGGCTGATCGCCCGCTTCCCGATCGTGCGTCTGGGGAAGCGGGTCGGTGACGCGTACCTCGGCCCGTAGGCCGACGCGACGCGTGCTCCCTCCCGCCCGAGTCGGAAGGAGGAGCGCGATGCCGATGCCGCATCGTACGTTTGCCGAGGTCGCCAAGCGCCGCCTCGTCGGAAAGGAAGGAAGCGACCGGGTCGCGACGATCCGCGGGTTGCTGTCGGAGCTGCCGGGATACCGAAACGGACCGTACGCCGACCTGCGGAAGTGGCTCGAAGGTGAGCTCGAGCGCACGCGCGTGCGCGCGAGGGTCGTGCACCGCGACTCACTGCAGGTGCGTCGCGAGGGTGCCGCGCAGGTCGCGCTGGTCGGCCCGCCGAACTCGGGCAAGTCGTCCCTGCTGCAAGCGCTCTCGGACATCCAGATCAAGACGGGTGACTACGCGTTCACGACGCTTCGCCCCGTCCCTGCGCTGACGTGGATCGGCGGCGTGCTCGTGCAGCTCGTCGAGATCCCCGGGCTGATCGAGGGCGCGCACGAGGACCGCGGAGGTGGCCGCGCGCTGCTCGGCGTGCTTCGCAACGCGGACGCGATCGTCTTCTGTCACGCGGCGAACGAGCCACAGGTCGCCCTCGAGGTCGTCAGGCGGGAGGTCGCTGCGGCGGGGATCGAGAAGCGCTCGATCCTGGTCCGAACCAAGGCCGACGAGCTCGAGGAGCGGCACGATGCTCCGGCCGGCGACGACTGTCTCTCCGTCTCGGTGCTCGACGACGTAAGCCTCGACCGTTTCCGCGAGGCGGTCTGGAGGCTGACCGGCCTGATCCGGGTGTTCCCGGAACGCGACGGGCGGCGTGACGACGAGCCCTTCGCCTTGCCCGCCGGAGCGACGGTCGCCGATTTCGCCGACCGGGTGCACCACGACCTCGCCGCCCGCGCGACCGGCGCGCGCGTCCGCGGGCCGTCCGCCCGGTTCGACGGCCAGCAGGTCGGCTGCGGGCACGTCCTCCGGGACGGCGACGTCGTCGAGGTGCTCGTCCGCTGAGCTGCGCGTTATCCCTGCTCGGCGAGCTCGTGGAGGAGCCCCCGGAGGTCCGCAAAGCGCTTGGCCCCGAGCCGCGCCTCCCACTCACGCTCGAGCTCGCTCACCGCGCCGCGCATGACCCAGCCCGCGCGCTCTCCGCGCTGCGTCAACGCGATCCGCTTCGACCGTCGATCCTGCGGATCGACCCGGCGCTCGAGGTAGCCGCGCCGCTCGAGCTCTCCGAGCAGGTAGTTGAGCGCCTGCTTGCTCATGCCGAGCCGTGCTGCGAGCTCCGAGGGCCGGGTGCCCTGGGGGCCTGGGTGCAGGAAGACGGTCAGGCAGGGCGCGTCGATATCGTCGAATCCCTCCTCGTGGAGCCGTTCGAGCATCCGCCTGCGCACGGCTTCCCACGGGACACGCAGCAGCGCGCCGAGCAGAGGCGGACCGAATGCCTCTCCGTCTCGTACGCTAGTCAAGTCACTTGACTTTATGGTGTTCATAGAGTATCGTCAAGTCACTTTACCACTACGTTCGAAGGAGCAAGGGGCATGACGACGAGCACGAGTACCGAGATCAAGATCGGGCAGCTCGAGATCCGGTTCCTGCTCGAGGGCGAGGAATCGGGAGGATCGGTCGCGCTGTTCGAGTTCGTCGTCCCCGCGGGGGCCCGGGTGCCGGTCGCCCACAGCCACGACGGGTACGAGGAGACGATCTACGGGCTGGACGGGACGCTGACCTGGACGCTCGACGGGCGTCGTGCCGATGTCGGGCCCGGCGAGGTGCTGTGCATCCCTCGCGGAGTCGTCCACCGCTTCGACAACGAGCACGACGCCGATGCACGGATGCTCGGGGTCGTAACTCCCGGCGTCCTTCGCTTCGACTACTTCCGTGAGTTGGCGGCCTTGGCCGGGGCCGCCGGCGGTCCGCCCGACCCCGCCGCCATCGGCGCGGTGATGCGCCGTCACGGCCTGACACCGGCCCCGTAGCCTCGAGTTGTCGCGCGGCGGGCAGAACAGCGCTGGCGCGCCGTGGTCGCGCGACGCTTGCCGCTGCGGCCCCGCCCGCGGCCCAGTGGTCGGCCTGTACGCGGACCACTTCGACCGAGCCCGACCATCCCCAACCGCCCCCGGGGGGCACCCCGGTGCCCTTGCTGTAACGCTATCGAGGAAGCCGTCACAGCTCCGTGCCGTCTTCGCGCCGAGACTGTGCCGTCCGGCGCCCTGGCCGAGAAGGAGCGCGAGGAAGCGTCACCCGTGGGCTTCGCCGTCCCAGTAGTCGGCGTCGTCGCCGAGGAAGAACCAGCGCCGGTCCTCGGGGCCAGGCCCCCAACGGACCATCATCTTGCCGCTGTCCGGCTGCGCGGTTGCCCGCGGGAGCGCAAAGTTCGACACGAGCAGGACGCGGACGACATCCTCGGATCGGTTCGTGATCTTGTGCGCGCCGCCCGGCCCGCTCGGAAGGAGGACACAATCGCCCGGAGCGAGCTCCCGCTCGCCGTCAGGCGCCCGCAACGTCGGAGTCCCTGCGACGACCACGAGCAGCTCGTCGTTCCCGAGCTCGTAGTGATAGGGGAAGCTGCTCTCGCCCGGCTGGAGCTCGAAGAGACTGGCGCCGAGATGCTCGCCCGCCACGCGCTTGCGCCGCCACACGTATCCGCTCCAGCCAGCCGTCGTCGTCCAGCAGGTTCATCTCCACGTGCCCGACCCTATCCCGCGAAGGTCAGACGTCCCATGCTCCTGCGAGCAGGCGTGGGAGAACGTCGTCGAGCAGTCTCAGCGTCATTCCCCAGAGCACGTGCCCCTCGACGTCGATCCCGTCGACCAGGAGCGGCTCGGGGAACCACAGCGACGAGAAGGGCAGCGTCGCCCGGGAGGCCGGGTCGGCGAGCGTGCGTGCGGCAGGCGTGAGGATCCCGACGATCTCCGTCTCCTGGAGGCGCCAGCGAGTGTCCGGCGAGACCCGACCGAGGAACGGATGGACGAGCCAG
The DNA here is from genome assembly GCA_035698965.1 of Gaiella sp. Classification (GTDB taxonomy): domain Bacteria; phylum Actinomycetota; class Thermoleophilia; order Gaiellales; family Gaiellaceae; genus Gaiella. The sequence goes on from DASSBI010000228.1 coordinate 12,872, forward strand.
CCCGTCGCCTGCGTCGCGAGCGGCTCGAGCTCGGCCACGACCTCGACGGCGCCGCGCGACAGGCCGACCTCCTCCTCGGCCTCGCGCAACGCCGTGGCGAGGAGGTCCGCATCGCCCGGCTCGGGCTTGCCGCCCGGCAACCCAAGCTGGCCGCCGTGCTGACCGCCGTCGTCCGCCCTGACGACCAGGACGATCCGGAGCTCGCCCTCGGCATCGCGGAAGACCGGCAGGAGCACTGCGGCGCTCCGCAGCGCGGCGCTCACGGCACCTCGTGCTCGAGCAGGTCCTCCACCGCCTCTCGCGTCCGGATCAGCCGGGCGGAACCATCGCGGACGAGCACGGCCGCCGGTCTCGGCACGCCGTTGTAGTTCGACGCCATCGCCAGGGTGTACGCGCCCGTCGCCGGCACCGCGAGGAGATCGCCGCGGCGCGGCGAGGGAAGTGCGACGTCGTCGATCAGCACGTCGCCGGACTCGCAGTGCATGCCGGCGATGCTGACCACCTCGTCGACCGGCTCGTCCGCACGCGCGGCGGAGAGCGCCGTGTAGCGCGCGTCGTAGAGCTGCGGTCGCGGATTGTCCGACATCCCGCCGTCGATCGCGACCCAGGTGCGCTCGGGCAGCCGCTTGACGCTGCCCACGCGATAGAGCGTGACCCCCGCTCTCCCGACGAGGGAGCGGCCGGGCTCGAGCCAGATCTCCGGCTTCGGAAGGCCCGCCTCGACGAATGCGAGCCGTGCGGTCGAGGCGGCGCTCGCCGCGAGGTCGGCGGCCTCCGGGACCTCGTCGGCCGGGTGGTGACGGATTCCGAAGCCACCCCCGAGATCGGCGACCTGGGCTGTCCACCCGAGCTCGTCGCGGCAGCTCGCGACGAACCCGGCGAGGCGCACGATCGTCTCGGCCTGCGCGTCGAAGTCCGCGAGCTGCGAGCCCACGTGGACGTGCACGCCGAGCACGTCGAGCCCGAGGTCGAGCGCCTCCGCGACCACCCGCCGGGCCTGCGTGGGAGGCAAGCCGAACTTCGAGCCATGGTGGCCGGTGCGGATCGCCTCGTGGGTGTCGGCGTCGACGCCGAGCGTGACGCGCACGAGCGCCTGCGCGACACCCGCGGCCGCCGCGAGCCCGGCCTCGTCGGGCGCGTCGAGGACGACCGGCGCCCCGCTCGCCGCGGCCGCGCGCAGGAATGCGTCGTCCTTGTTGTTGCCGTGGACGACGAGCCGGTCGCCGCCGAGCCCCGCCCTGCGTGCGAAGGCGAGCTCGCCTTCGGACGCGACGTCTGCGCCGACGCCCTCCTCGTCCAGAAGCCGGAGCAGCGCGACGTTCGGGAATGCCTTCGTGCCGAAGAACACGCGGCCCTCGTCTCCGAGTGCGGCGCGGAGTGCCTGCGCGTTCGCGCGCACCGTCTCCTCGCACACCACGACGAGTGGCGTTCCGTGCTCTTCGGCGAGCGCTTGGGCCGTGAGCCCACCGATCGCGAGCGAAGCACCTTCGGGAGCCGCGGAATCCGGGAACAGCGCTAGCATCGGGCGATCGTGCCTGTTAGCATGGGACTCGTGCAGCAGCTTCTCACGTAGTCCAGGGAGAGAACGCGGCAACCGCCGCGCGAACTCCCCTGAGCCTCTCGATCGAGAGGCTTTTTCGTTCCAGGGAGTGTTTTCGGAAGTGATGGAGATGGAGCCGACCGACACCGACCGGTACGACCCGGAGACGATCGAGGCCAGGTGGCAGGCCGTGTGGGCGACCGAGGGCTCGTTCACGGTCCCGAACCCCGAGCCGGGCGCCGCGAGCGAGGGTCGCTCCACCTACGTCCTCGAGATGCTGCCGTATCCCTCCGGCGAGCTCCACATGGGACACGTCTTCAACTACACGCTCGGCGATGTCTTCACGCACGTGCGTCGACGCCAGGGCTACACGGTCCTGCGGCCGATGGGCTACGACGCGTTCGGCCTGAACTCCGAGAACGCGGCGATCAAGGAGGGCGGCCACCCGCGCGACATCACGAATCGCAACATCGAGGCGATCCGCCGCCAGATGAAGCGCATGGGGTGGGCGATCGACTGGTCGCGCGAGGTCTCGACCGCGGAGCCCGAGTATTACCGCTGGACGCAGTGGCTGTTCCTTCGCTTCTACGAGCGTGGGCTCTCGTACCGCCGTGAGGCGCCGGTCAAGTGGTGCCCGAAGGACCAGACCGTGCTCGCGAACGAGCAGGTGATCGACGGACGCTGCGAGCGCTGCGGCACGGAGGTCGAGTCCAAGAGCCTCACCCAGTGGTTCTTCAAGATCACCGAGTACGCCGACCAGCTGCTCGACGAGATGGAGGCGCTCGAGTCGTGGCCCGAGCGCGTCCTGACGATGCAGCGCAACTGGATCGGGCGCTCCGAGGGAGCCCGCGTGATCTTCACCGTCGACGGGAGCGGGGAGGAGCTGCCCGTCTTCACGACGCGGCCCGACACACTGTTCGGCGCGACGTTCTTCGCCCTGGCCCCCGAGCATCCGCTGATCTCGCAGCTGACTGCCGGCACCGAGCACGAGCAGGCCGTCGCCGACTACGTCCGGCACACGGCCGCTCGCTCGACCGTCGAGCGCGAGACGAAGGAGAAGGACGGCGTCTTCACCGGTCGCTACGCGGTCAACCCGGTGAACGGCGAGGCGATCCCGATCTGGGTCGCCGACTACGTGCTGATGGAGTACGGCACCGGCGCGATCATGGCGGTGCCCGCGCACGACGAGCGCGATCACCAGTTTGCGGAGCGCTACGGCCTCGAGATCCGCCAGGTCGTGGCGCCTGCCGGCGGACCGGCGTCAGTCGACGCGGGCGCCTATGTCGCGCACACCGACGACGAGGTGCTGGTCAACTCGGGTGAGTTCACCGGCCTCACCGCGCCGGAGGGAAAGCGAGCGATCACCGCCTGGCTCGACGAGCGCAGTGTCGGCGAGGCGACGATCGGCTACCGCCTGCGCGACTGGCTGCTCTCGCGGCAGCGCTACTGGGGCTGTCCGATCCCGGTGGTCCACTGCGACGCGTGCGGCGTCGTGCCCGTCCCCGACGACCAGCTGCCCGTGCTGCTGCCGGAGATCGACGACTACCTCCCGAAGGGCCGCTCGCCGCTCGCGTCGGCCGAGGAGTGGGTGGCGGTCGCATGCCCGAGCTGCGGCGGTGAGGGACGGCGCGAGACCGACACGATGGACACGTTCGTCGACTCGTCGTGGTACTTCCTGCGGTACGCCGACGCGCGAAACGACGATGCAGCGTGGGATCAGCAGATCGTCGACTTCTGGCTGCCCGTCAAGCAGTACATCGGCGGAATCGAGCACGCGGTCCTGCATCTGATGTA
>DASSBI010000229.1:0-2737 GCA_035698965.1 Gaiella sp.
TCGGCGCCGCCGCCCGAGGCGAGCACCGGTGTCTCGATGCCCCGCGCAGGCACGCCGCCGAGGAGCGCGACGTCGGCGAACGCCGCGCCGCTCGGCGCGACCGCCGCGGCGATCTCGCTCTTGAGGCCGGGCGCGGTCGTGTTCAGGTCCGCGTACAGCTGTGCCGGCCCGAGCGCCGTGACGACGCTCGTCGCGGCGTCGAGCGCGTGCACGGCCGTCGCGAGGCTGAGGACGAGGTCGGTGCCGGCGACAGCCTCCGTCGGGCTTCCCGTGCGTTCAACGTCGACTGCGACGCGGGCCGCATCGGGGTCCCAGCCCCTGACGTCGCATCCCTCGGCCGCGAGGCCGGAGGCGATCGCGCCGCCCGCCTCGCCGAGGCCGAGCACGGCGACCGCCAGCGTCACGCGGGACGTTGCCCCTCGACGAGCCGCCGGAGGTCGTTGAGGTCATAGGAGCGCTCGCCCGCGGCGTAGCGGGCTCTGACCTCGTGCTCGCGCGCCTCGCGCTCGCGCGCCGCGACGAGCACGTCGTCGACGCGCGCCGCCTCGACAACGACGGCGCCGTCAGCGTCGAGGACGACCACGTCCCCGCGCTCGATCCGGGCTCCGCCGACGACCACCGATACGTCGAGCTCTCCGACCTGATCCTTCGCCGCGCCCTGCGCGCGGACAAAACGAGCCCAGATCGGGAGCCCGAGCTCGCGCAGCTCTTCGACGTCGCGCACCGCGCCGTCCACGAGCATCGCGACGACGCCCTGGTCGAGCGCCTGCGTCGCCAGCAGGTCGCCGACGAGCGCGACCGGGGTCGGGTCGGGCGTGGTCAGCACGAGCACGTCGCCGGGCTCGGCGTGGGCGACCGCGGCGTGCACCATCAGGTTGTCACCGTTGGCGCAGAGCACCGTTCGAGCCCGCCCGGCGGCACGGGAGCCCGGCACGACCTGCACGAGCGGGAGGTCGACGAGGCCCGTCTTACCCTGGGCCTCGTGAACCGTCGCAACCCCGAGCCGGGCCAGCTCCTCGAGCTCCGTCACAGCGCGTCGACCACCTGGGGGAGCTCGCGCTGGAAGGCCTCCGCGTACCGGATCTCCGACCGGCCGGAGATCCGGCGCGCGTGGTTGGCCCGGTGCCCCGCTCGCTCGGTGTAGTACTGGCGCAAGTAGCTCTGCGCGCCCATCGCCTCCATCGCGGCGAGCTTCTTCTCCCAGACCGGCGTGATGTCCAGGAACGTCGTCGGCACGAAGCCGCACAGCTCCGGCTGATGGGGCTCGAACAGCAGGAGGGCGGGCGGAGTGATCGTCCTGAACCCACTCGCCACCCCGGCGCCGCTCGCGAGTTGTCGGGCGCGAATCGTCGCCTCGGAGGCGATTCCGTGGTCGGGGTTGAAGGGATCCCGGCGTGCGTGCCCGAGGACGACGTCGGGGGCGAGGTCGCGCATCACGTCCGTGAGCTCCTCGATCGCCGCGGCGTCCAGCTCGAGCGGGTAGTCGCCGCGGTCGAGGAAGACGACCTCCGCGCCGAGGATCGTGGCTGCTCGCTCCGCCTCTGCGCGACGGATCGCCTTCACCTTCTCGACCGTCTGCCCCGCCTCCTTCCACAGCTCTCCCGACTCGCCGCGCTCGCCGAACGACAACGAGACGACGGTCGCCGAGCCACCGTGCGCGGTCGCCGTCGCGATTGCCCCTGCCGCGCGCCACACGAAGTCGGCCGAGTGCGCGCTGACGACGAGGAGCTTCCGCGGGTCGCTGGCCGACATCTCCGGCGCGACTCTACAAGAGGCTCGCCCGCGGTCCGGTGGAGTGCCACCGGGGGCCGATCTCGGGCTGCGATAGCCTGCGAGACCCCTAGATCGAAGCGCAAGGAGAGCCATGGCCGCCCGTACGAGCCCGCCGTTCCGCGCCGACCACGTCGGCAGCCTGCTGCGGCCGCCTCCGCTGCTCCGGGCCCGCGAGGACGCTGCCGCGGGGCGGATCACCCGCGACGAGCTTCGCAAGGTCGAGGACGACGCGATCCGCGACGCGGTTCGCATGCAGCGCGACGTGGGTCTCCGCGCGGTCACGGACGGCGAGTTCCGCCGTACGTCGTGGCACATGGACTTCATCTACGGGCTCGACGGCATCTCGACCGCCGACGACACGGTCAAGGTCTCCTTCCACAACGAGCAGGGCGATCTCGAGTTCACGGCGGCCGCGCTGCACGTGAACGGACCGATCGGCGTCTCGGAGACGATCTTCGGCGAGGCGTTCTCGTTCCTCCAGGGCTGCGCGGACGGGGCCGTGCCGAAGCTGACGATCCCGTCGCCGAGCATGGTCCACTGGCGCGGCGGCCGCGCCGCGATCGACGAGGGGGTCTATCCCGAGCTCGACGGCTTCTGGGCCGACCTCACGGCGGCCTACCGGGAGGAGGTACGCCGCCTCGGCGAGCTCGGCTGCACCTACCTCCAGCTCGACGACACGAGCCTCGCGTACCTGAACGATCCGGCGCAGCGACAGCATGCGGCCTCGATCGGCGGCGACCCCGACACCCAGCACGTCGAGTACATCCGGCACATCAACGAGGCCCTGCGCGACCGGCCCGAGGGGATGGCGGTGACGACCCATATGTGCCGAGGGAACTTCCGCTCGTCGTGGGTGGCGGAGGGCGGCTACGACCATGTCGCGGAGGCGCTGTTCTCGGACCTCGAGGTGGACGGCTACTTCATGGAGTGGGACGACGCTCGCTCCGGCGGCCTGGAGCCGCTG
>DASSBI010000230.1:0-4660 GCA_035698965.1 Gaiella sp.
AGGGCGGGCCCTCCGGCCTTGACGACGCGGTCGGTGATCTCGGTGATCTCGAGGTCGGGATCGACCTCGGCGCGGACGCGGACGAGCTCGCCCTCGCGCTCGAGCAGGGCGATCCACTCGCGGAGGTCGGCGACGGGGCTCCCCATGGCGCGCGGAGCGCGGCTCCTAGAGCGGCCGGTTGAGCTTCGCCCGGCGGCGCTTGGCGCCCAGGTAGTGCGTGAGCTCGCCGATCCCGATCGTCCCGAGGAACACGAGGCCGACGGCGAGCATCATCAGGACGACGTCCTTTCCCTCCTCGGCGGCGTCGGCCAGGAACCAGAGCGCAGCGAGCATCGGCGCGATGCTATACGAGGCGCGCGACGTGTGCCGCGAGCGCCCGGTCGACGGCATGGTCGCCCGCTGCCTCCCGGGCGAGACGCTCGAGCGGCGCCGGGTCGCGGTCGCCGCGCAGCGCCGCCCGGGCCTCGTCGAGCCCCCCGCAGGCGAGCAGCGCGGACGTGGCCGCCCAGGCGGGACCGTCACCGTCGAGCCCGTCCGCCCGCGCCTGGGCACAGAGCGAGAGCAGCTCGGCGAGGTCGCCGACGGCCGCGATCGAGCCGGTTTCGGCGATGCGTACGAGGCCGTGTGCGAGCAGCGCGTCGCCGAGCAGGAGGGTGACGTCGCCGTCGGGCGGCGCGAAGATCCGGGCGCGGCCGTAGTGCAGCAGATAGCCCTCGTAGATCGTCTCGACGCCGAGCGCGAACCGCGGGTCGGGAACGAGCGCGGAGAAGACCGGCTCGGCCCGGCGCTCGGGCTCCCGCAGCAGCGCGTCCGCCCAGAGCTGGCTCTCGCGTGTCGCCCCGTCCGCGATCTGGTGGAACAGCTCGTCGGCGACGGCGTGCCGCATCGGCGGAGCCTACGCGTCTGCGTGGAACGCTCGCACTGCCTCGACCGTCCGGTCGACGTCATCGTCGGTGTGGGCGAGCGAGGGGAACAGGCACTCGAACTGCGACGGCGGGATGTAGACACCCGACGCGAGCAGGTGCCGGAAGAGCGCGCCGAACCGCTCGGTGTCGGACGCAGCGGCGTCGTCGTAGCTCGCGACGGGACCGTCGTGGCAGAAGAGCGTGAGCATGCCGCCGACCCGCTGAACGGTGCCGAACGGCGCGAGGCCCGCCTCGAGCCGAGCGCCGAGCCGCTCGAGCTCCTCGTAGACGGCCCCGTCGCGGAGCCGCCGCAGCACGGAGATGCCGGCCGCGGTCGCGAGCGGGTTTCCGGAAAGGGTGCCCGCCTGGTAGACGTCGCCGCCCGGGGCGAGCCGCTCCATCAGATCGGCCCTGCCGCCGAACGCCGCGGCGGGAAGGCCCCCGCCGACGATCTTGCCGAGGATCGTCAGGTCGGGCGTCACCCCGTAGCGCTCCTGCGCGCCGCCCCGGGCGACCCGGAACCCCGTCATCACCTCGTCGAACACGAGGAGCGCGCCCGTCGCGTCGGCGAGCATCCGCAGCGCTTCGAGGAACCCGGGCGCGGGCGGGACGCAGCCCATGTTCCCGGCGACCGGCTCGACGAGGATGGCCGCAAGCCCCTCGCCGTAGCTCGCGCACGCCGCCGCGATGCCGTCCACGTCGTTGAACCCGCAGACGATCGTGTCCGCGGTGACGCCCGCCGGGACGCCCGGCGTGGAGGGGATGCCCAGCGTCATCACGCCGGACCCGGCGCTCACGAGCAGCGCGTCGACGTGACCGTGGTAGCAGCCCGCGAACTTGATCACCCGGTCGCGGCGCGTCACGGCGCGGGCCAGCCGCAGCGTGCTCATCGAGGCCTCCGTGCCCGAGCTGACGAGCCGCACCATCTCCACCGACGGCACGGCGTCGACGATCTCCGCGGCAAGCTCGACCTCGGCCTCGGTCGGCGCGCCGAAGGTCGTCCCGCGGTCGGCGGCGGCATGCACGGCGGCGAGGGTCTCCGGGTCCGCGTGCCCGAAGAGCAACGGGCCCCACGACTGCACCCAGTCGACGTAGCGGTTGCCCTCGACGTCCTCGATCCAGCCTCCCGAGCCGCGTGCGACGAACACGGGCTCGTCGACGCCGACGGCGCGCATCGCACGCACCGGAGAGTTGACGCCGCCCGGGATCAGGCTCGTCGCCCTGCGCCAGCGGTCGGTCCGCTGCCTCAGAGCCACGCGGCGAGGTCCTTCGCCCAGCACGAGACGATCGTCCCGGCGCCGGCGCGCTTGACGGCGGTGAGCGCCTCGAGCGCGGCCGAGCGCTCGTCCAGGTGCCCCGCGTCGGCGGCCGCGCGCACCATCGCGTACTCGCCCGAGACCTGATACGCCCATACCGGGCAGTCGAACCGCTCGCGCACCGCGCGCACGACGTCGAGGTACGGCAGCGCCGGCTTGACCATCAGCACGTCCGCGCCCTCCTCGAGATCGAGCGCGCACTCGCGCAGTGCCTCGCGGACGTTCGCGGGGTCCATCTGGTAGCCACGCCGGTCGCCGAACGACGGCGTCGACTCGGCGACCTCGCGGAAGGGGCCGTAGAACGCGGACGCGTACTTGGCGGCATAGGAGACGATCGGCGTCTCCGGAAGTGCCGTGCGGATCGCGCCGACGCGCCCGTCCATCATGTCGCTCGGGCAGACGGCCTCGGCGCCCGCCTCGACATGGCTGACTGCCGTCCGCGCAAGCAGGTCGAGCGTCTCGTCGTTCGAGACCGTGCCGCCGTCGAGCACGCCGCAGTGGCCATGGTCGGTGTACTCGCAGAGACACACGTCGGTCAGGAGCGTCAGCGCCGGAACCTCGGTGCGTAGCGCACGGAGCGTCCGCTGGACGATGCCGTCTTCGTCCCAGGCTCCCGAGCCTTCCGCGTCTTTCTCCTCCGGGATGCCGAAGAGAAGCACCGCGCGCACGCCGGCGCGCGCGAGCTCTGCGCCTTCGCGCACCACTTCGTCCACCGAGCGCTGCGCAATCCTGGGCAATCCGTCGACCGGGCGGACGACGCCTTCGCCGGGGCAGGCGAAGAGCGGCATCACGACGTCGTCGAGCGAGAGCGAGGTCTCGCGGACGAGCGCGCGGAGCGCGTCGGTGCGGCGCAGGCGCCGGAGGCGTGTCGCGGGGAAGCTCACGGAGACAAGGGTATTCGCCGGGGCGCGCCGGGTGGGGTCTACGAGCCTGTGATGCGCCGGGGAGGCTCGACGCCCACCTCCAACTCGAGCGGCTCGTCGCCGGCGCCCTCCCAGGGCTCGAGCTCGATCCGCTCGCCGAAGAACTCCCAGATCGCGCGCCCGGCGGCCATCGTCGGCAGCGCCACGAGCACGCCGGGGATGCCGTAGAGCGCGCCGCCGGCGAGGAGCCCGAAGATGACGAGCAGCGGATGGAGCCGGAGCGCGCTCGCCATCACGTTCGGGACGACCACATGCCCCTCGATCTGGTAGATGAAGACGAAGAGCGCGGCGACCCAGAGCACGCCGACGGGGTCGACCACGAGCGCGTAGAGCGCCGGCGGGATCGCCGAGAGCCACGGCCCGATGTAGGGGATCACCTCGACGAAGGCCGTCCAGAGCCCGAACAGGAGCGCATACCGCTCCGCGCCCTCGACGAGCCCCGTCGTCCCGAGGATCCACATCCCGACCCCGGCGCTCGTCCCGATCACCACCGACAGGATCGCCTGTCCCTTCACATAGCCCCAGAGCGCGCGCTCGATCCGCTGGGTCAGCGGCAAGCCGCCTCGCGGAGGGAAGCGGCGGTCGATCACAGCCTCCAACCTCGGCATGTCGAGCAGCATGTAGATCGCGATCACGATCACGAGGACGACGGAGAACAGGAAGAGGATCACCGAGAGCGCCGCGCCCTGTGCGAACGAGATCGCATCCTGCGCGTAGCCCGAGACGTCGCCCGCCCCGATCGAGTCGGTCAGGTCGTTGAGCTGCTCCTCGAGCTGGATCCGCTCGAGCCCGTGGTCGTCGAGCCACCGCTGCAGCCGGTCGACGGCGGCGTCGGCGCCCGTCTTCCCTGTCGCCGCGCTCTCCTCCGAGAAGTACGCGTCGATCCGGTCGCCGGCCGAGCGAGCCTCGGAGACGACGACGGTGCCGACCGCGACGAGGAACGCGATGAACGCGGTCGCGAAGGCCACCGAGACCACCGCCACGGCGGCGCCGCGCGGGAGCCGCAGGCGGGTCAGGTCGCGGACGAGTGGGTTCAGCGTGAACGCGATCACGGCGGACGTGAGGAACAGGAACAGGACGTGCCCGAGCGGCCGCGCGAGCAGAAACACGACGAGCAGCAGCACGGGCAGGACGACGAGCTGGATCCAGCGCGGGACCCGGATCGTCGTGTCTTGGCTCACGCAGCGATCGTAGCCCTGTCCGCGGCGCGGGACGCATGGCGTGAAGCCCGCTCGCGCGTGCGGTACCGTGGGCGCCAATGGCCTCGCCGCGCTCCCGGCAAGCCGCACGCCTGCGCGAACGCAGACGCCGCACGCAACGGCGTGCCCGCCGACTCGTCCTGCTCTCCGTGCTCGCGGTGCTCGGCGTCGTCACGCTGCTCTTCACCGCCTTCGGCTCGAGCGGCTCGTCCGGCCCTGCGCCGATCGCGATCGAGACCGTCTCCCTCGCGGACGCCACGGCCGTCCGGCCGCGGCCGCAGGTGCTGGCGTCGATCGGCAACCTTCGGATCCAGCTC
>DASSBI010000231.1:0-11491 GCA_035698965.1 Gaiella sp.
CTGTGTGCCCGTGCGGTGCGGGCGGAGATCCCGAGGGACCGCCCCACCTCGTCGTTCGAGCACCCGGCTGCGATCAGCGCCACGACTTCTCGCTGACGGTCGGTCAGCGGCGCGTCCGTGACGGTGGTCGTCCTCGTCATGGGGCGATTCTCCCGTCCCCCGTTCGAGGGATCCATTCGTCAGGGGGTGTAACGCTGGGTGTAACCGCGCGAACCGCCGGCGGATCTGTGGGCAGGATGGCGGCATGCGGGAGCGGTTGCTCGCGATCGTGGCGCTCGCCGCGATCGTGACGGGCGGGGTTCTGTGGCTCGTAGGCGAGTCCGGATGGGCAGACACGGCGTGGGGTGTGGGCGCGGCGGTCGTGCTGATCCCACTGACCGTCGACACGGCGCGGAGCCTCCTGCACGGGGACGTCGGCGTCGATGCGATCGCGCTCGTCGCGATCGCCGGCGCGCTGATCCTCGGGGAGCAGCTCGCCGGAGCGATCGTCGCCCTGATGATGTCCGGCGGCGCGGCGCTCGAAGCCTGGGCGGCGGGCCGGGCGCGTCGCGAGCTCCGCCTCCTCGTCGAGCGCGCGCCGCGCATCGCGCACCGCCACGGCGTCGAAGGTGTCGAAGAGGTCCCGGTCGAGAACCTCGTGCCGGGCGACCTCGTCGTCGTACGGGCCGGCGAGATCATCCCCGCCGACGCGAGGGTCGAGGGATCCGATGCCGTCGTCGACCAGTCGGCGCTGACGGGGGAGCCCTTGCCCGTGACGGTCTCCGCCGGCGAAGAGGTGCGCTCGGGGACGTCGAACGCCGGGAACGTCTTCGACGCACGCGTGACGCGTCCGGCCTCCGAGAGCGCGTACGCGGCGGTGGTGGAGCTGGTTCGGAGGGCCGAGAGCGACCGCGCACCGTTCACGCGGCTCGCCGACCGCTATGCGGCAGTCTTCCTCCCGTTCACGCTCGCCGTTTCCGGACTCGCGTGGGCAGCGAGTGGCGACCCCGTGCGGGGACTGGCGGTGATGGTCGTCGCCACGCCGTGCCCGCTGATCCTCGCGGCACCCATCGCGTTCGTCGGAGGACTCTCGCGGGCGGCGAAGGCCGGGGTGATCGTGAAGGGCGCCGGCGTGCTAGAGCGCCTTGGGTCCGCGACCGCCGTGCTCCTCGACAAGACCGGCACCGTCACGAGCGGCGAGCCGGACGTGGAGCGGATCGTGCGGCTCGGGGCAATGGACGAGGACGAGATCCTCCGCCACGCCGGATCGCTGGATCAGCTCTCTGCGCACGTCCTTGCCGACAGCCTCGTCCGCGCCGCGACTTCCCGCGGGCTGCCGCTCGAGACGCCGACGGACGTCGACGAGAGCCCGGGCCGGGGCATCGCGGGTCGCGTGGACGGCAGACGGGTTGTTGTCGGGTCGACCGGCTGGCTCGAGGACCGCGGCTACGACGGCGTCCGCACGCTGGCAGAGGCGGCGCTCGACGGTGGGGACGGCGCTGGCCGCGCGAAGATCCTCGTGGGCGTCGACGGCGAGCTTCAGGGACTGATCGTGATGGCCGATCACCTTCGTCCGGGGGCCGACCGCATAGCGGCCGAGCTGCACGATGCGGGTGTCGAGCACGTGGCGCTCGTGAGCGGGGACCAGCTCGACGTCGCCCGGGAGGTCGCCGCGCAGCTCGGCATCGACGAGGTGTACGCCGAGCAGGATCCGGCCGACAAGCTCCGGGTCGTCGACGAGGTTCGCAACCGCACGTCCGGCGCCGTCGTCATGGCCGGGGACGGCATCAACGATGCTCCGGCGCTCGCATTGGCCGATGTCGGGATCGCGATGGCCGGGAAGGGCGCAACCGTGTCGTCCGAGGCCGCGGACGTGGTGATCGTGATCGACCGCGCCGACCGCATCCCGTTCGCGGTGCGCGTCGGACGTCGCTCGCTGCACATCGCCCGCCAGAGCGTCGTGGCCGGTCTCGGGCTGTCCGTCGGTGCGATGGGAGTCGCTGCACTCGGCTACCTTCCGCCGGTCTGGGGAGCGCTGTTCCAGGAGGTCATCGACGTCGCCGTGATCCTGAACGCGCTGCGCGCGTTGCGCGGGTAGCCCTCCGTCAGAGACCGACGGCGACGCCGTCGCCGCGGGCCTGGCAGTTTGCTCGCGGTCGCTCCCGTGCCATGATGCTGACGTGGACCTGAAGCGTCCGCGGACGCCGCATTACGACGACCCGGTTGCCGTTGGGCAACGGCTTCATGCGGCACGCGAGGCGGCCGGGATCAGCCAGCGGGAGCTCGCCTTCCCGGGGTGCAGCGCCGCGTACATCTCGCGGATCGAACGGGGTGAGCGGATCCCGTCGCTCCAGGTGATGCGCGAGCTCGCCCGCCGGATCGGGATCAGCGAGTCCAGCCTCGCCTACGGGCACGAGCGGATCGACGCCGGCGTCTCCGACGCGGTCGGCGCCGTCGAGGCGGCGGAGGCGGCTGGCGATCCCACAGCGGTTGCGAGGGCCTACCGGACGCTGTCACGCGCGGCCTCGCAGGCCGCCAAGAGCGCTCTCGTCGCCTGACCGCACATAGGATCCGCCCGTGCGACGGGACGCCGACATCGTCGTCGTCGGCGCCGGAATCGCCGGCGTGTCGACCGCCCGCGCGCTCGCCGGGTATCCGGGGTCGGTGCTCCTGCTCGAGCAGTTCGGCCTGGGTCACACGCGCGGGTCGAGCCACGGGACCTCGCGGATCTTCCGGCTCAACTATCCCGACGAGCGGTTCGTGCGGATGGCACTGGCGGCCGACGCGGCGTGGCGCGAGCTCGAGTCGGCGCGCGGCGAGCGCCTGATCGACCGTGTCGGATGTCTCGACCTGGGGCCGACGGCGACCGAGAACGTGCGAGCGTTGGCGGCCTGCGGCGTTCGCCACGAGCAGCTCTCCGCCGAGGAGGTGGCCGCCCGCTGGCCGCTCCGGCTCGAGGCCGGTGAGTCGGGCGTCTTCCAACCCGATGGCGGCGTGACCTTCTCGGACCGGGCGCACGCGGCTCTGGTCGGCGAGGCCCTCGAGCGCGGAGTCGAGGTGCTCGAGGAGACGCCGGTCCGCGCGCTGGCAGCCGGCCGCGGGTCGGTGACGCTGACGCTCGACCGGGGGGAGCTGCGGGCACGGGCCGTCGTCGTGACCGCCGGCGCCTGGGCGGCGGGGCTTCTTGCGAGCGTCGGGATCGAGCTCGCCGTGGTTCCGACGCGCGAGACGGTGGTCTACGTCGACGTGCCGGGCGCCGAGCGCCTGCCACCCGTGATCGACTCCGGGATGCTGCCGGTGAAGGGTGAGGGAGGGATCGCGCGCGTCGGCCAGTCGGCGTTCTCGCTCGCAGCGCCTGGGAAGGGTCTCAAGGCGGGTCTGCACCATTCCGGGCCGGCGGCGGATCCCGAAGCGGAGCGGGAGCCTGACCCGAGCGTCGCGGCCTGGACGGCACGTTGGGTCGCCGCGCGGTTTGCGGAGGCGGGCGAGACGCTCGGCGCGGAGACCTGCCTCTACACGAACACGTCCGACGAGGAGTTCGTCCTCGAGCGCCACGGCCGGGTCGTCGTCGGGTCGGCCTGCTCGGGACACGGGTTCAAGTTCGCGCCGATCGTCGGCCGGACGCTCGCCGCACTCGCGCGCGAAGCCGCGGAGTGATTTCCGAACATCTCGCGTGCACCATGCGCGCGATGACCCGTCTGCTTATCCGCCCGACCGCAACCGTCGCGATGCTCTGTGCGCTGCTTGCGGCCGGCTGTGACAACGGTTCCCCGGGTGAGACGGGGAACGGAGCGACGACGACCACCGCCACGGAGACCCGCCCGGCGACGTCGTCGGTCGCCGTTTACCTCCTCCGGGACGGGAAGGTCAGCCCGGTTCGGCGGACGATCCAAGCGACACCCGCCGTCGCGCGCGCGGCGCTCACCGAGCTGCTGGAAGGGCCGACGACCGACGAGCGCGCGGCTGGGCTCTCGAGCGCGATCCCGAGCGGGACGACCCTGCGTGGCGTCTCGCTTGCGGACGGGGTGGCGACCGTCGACCTCGACGGGACGTTCGACGACGGTGGCGGCAGCGCGTCGATGCTCGGTCGCGTCGCCCAGGTCGTCGCCACGCTGACCCGTTTCCCGACGATCGAGCGGGTCGCGTTCCGCATCGACGGAGCACCGGTCGAGGCTGTCGGGGGTGAGGGCGTCGTCGTCGATCCGCCGGTCGAGCGGCGCGCCATCGAGCAGCAGACGCCGCAGATCCTCGTCGAGTCACCGCTCCCGGGGGACAGCGTTCGGAGCCCGATCCGACTTCGCGGTACGGCGAACGTCTTCGAGGCGACCGTCTCGATCGACGTGCGCGGCGCGAACGGGGAGCTCCTGAAGCGGACCTTCACAACGGCGACCTCGGGGACCGGCACCCGCGGCACGTTCGACACCGAGGTCGCCCTCCCCGGCCGGACGGGACCGGTGACCGTGGTCGCGTACGAGGCCTCGGCCGAGGACGGGCGCCCGCTCCACGTCGTCGAGCTGCCCCTCCGGGTGGTGCCGTGAGATGGGCGGTTCCGGAGCCACACCGATGCACCCGCAGGCAGACTGACGGCCGATGCCTCCGAAGCCTCGCAAGCCGCCGCCCCGCAAGCAATCGGGAAACAGGAACCTCTTGATCGCCGCAGGCGCGGCCGCGGCGGTCGTGCTCGTCCTCGTCGGCGCGAGCCTGCTGCTCCGCGGCGGCGACTCGAACGGCGGCGGCGGAGGATCGGGTGAGGTCACCGGCATCCAGGAGGCGTCCACGCTGCTCCACGGCCTCCCGCAGGAGCGAGCGGTTCTCGGCTCGCCGAAGGCGAAGGTGACGTTGATCCAGTTCGAGGACCTCCAGTGCCCTATCTGCCGCCGTTACCAGGCGGAGGGATTCCCGGGTGTGGTCGAGAGCTACGTCAGACCCGGAAAGGTGAAGCTCCGAATGGTCGGGATGGCCTTCCTCGGGCCCGACTCGGAGAAGGCGCTGCTCTACATGCTCGCCGCGGGGGAGCAGGGCAAGCTGTGGCAGTTCCAGGACGCGCTGTACGCGAACCAGGGCGAGGAGAACTCCGGCTGGGTCACGGACGAGCTCCTCGAGAAGATCGCGAAGGGCCTCGGGCTCGACTGGGCGAAGCTCCAGAAGGACGCGGACGGCCCCGTGACGCTGCAGCAGGCGAACTCGATGGCGGGCGAGGCGAGCCAGAGGCAGATCCAGGGCACGCCGACGTTCTACGTCCAGGTCGGCGACCAGCCCCCCTACCAGGTGAACCCAAGCTCGTTCGATCCGAGCGAGTTCGGGTCGATCCTCGACGACGCGCTCTCGAGCTGAGCCGTGAGCGATCGCGTGCTTCGGGCCGGCGTGGCGCTCGTCGCGCTCGCCGGCGTCGCGGTCGCGGGCTACCTCACGTACGTCCACTATCAGCCGGAGGCGCTCATCTGCACGGCCGGGGGCGGCTGCGAGACGGTCCAGGAATCCTCGTACGCGGAGCTCCTCGGGATTCCGGTCGCGCTGCTCGGTCTCCTCGCGTACGTCGCGGTGCTGGCCTTCGTCCTGTGGGACAGCGAGCTCGCCCGGACGCTGGCCGCGGCGATCGCGCTGAGTGCGGTCGGCTTCGCCGTCTACCTAATCATGCTGCAGGCGTTCGTCATCGACGCGTGGTGCGTCTGGTGCCTCGTCAACGACCTCGTCATCGTGCCGCTGCTCGCGGTGCTGACGGTGTGGCGCGTGCGGCGGATGTCGGCCTGACGCTGTCGCTCGCGCGCCGGGCTACGTCATCGGCACCTGACGGAGAATGCTCGACTCGATCCGGTCGAGGATCTCCATCAGGCTGTCGCCCGTCGCGGTGATGCCGTGGTTGCGCAGGCCGATCACCGCATGCGTCGGGTCGGGCTCGCGATCGATCAGGTCGGCCACCGATTCCGCGAGCTCCTGCGTGCCGCAGGGGTAGTTGATATCCGTCGCTGCGATTCCCTCCATCCAGGCGTGGACGTGGAGGATTGCGCCGACGTCGGGATGCGCCCGGTAGATCATCCAGTGCTCGATCGCGTCCACGGAGACGCGCCGCGGCTCGATCCCCGGCGGCACGCTGATGATCATCTTTGCGTTCGGCTCGTCGTAGCCGGTGACGAGGAGGATGTCGCGCCCCGCGACCTCGAGCTGTGACTTGTCGACGCCGCTGGCGCTCATCCAGAACCGCGTTGCGTCCTTGCGCGCCGAGAGGTTCCCGTACGAGAGGCCGCCGACCTGGTAGAGCCGCATGACATGTCGGAGGTCGCGCTCGTCGAGGTACTCGTGGACGGGGAAGGGCGCGGGGAGGAGATCGAGCTCCTGCATGCGCTTGCCGGCGGCGCCGATGTCCGCCGTCACCTCGTCGCCGTCCCACAGCTCCGGCTCGAGGTCGGCGACGAACTCGTTGTCGATCACGAGCTTCGACTTCGCGAGCGGAGCAAGCCGCTCGAAGACCTCATGCGGGTCGTCGGAGATCTTGTACGTCCCGCGCTCCATCGTGGTGAACCACACGCCACGACCGGGAACGTGCAGCACGACGACGTTCGCGAGGGTGCGGACGAGCATCGGATAGCTCGTCTTGAGGACGTCCTCCGGCATCGAGTCGAGCTCGTAGAACGAGGCGGAGTAGGTACCGCGCGACTGGCGCCGGAACGCTTTCGGATCCTGCGCGTCGAACATGTTGAGCACGAAGTCGGCGTCCGCGACGTCGTCCACCAGCGTGAAGCCGTCACTCTCGAACGCGGAGCCCACGGAGCGCACCCAGGCCTCGTGCTCGGGCGACGTCGCGGTACCCCAGATGGCGTAGGTGCGCATGGCGCAACTCTACCGCCCCTCGAGGCGGTGGTCGTCGCGCGCTGCCTGTCAACTGGCACCGCAGAGGCGTGAGAACGGCGTGGGCAGCCTCCTTCAGCGGACTCCCGTTACGCTGCCTCCCGTGACGCGCGTCCTCACCTCGCTCCCGGTCGGCGAGCGCGTCGGGATCGCGTTCTCGGGTGGGCTCGACACGACCGTGGCCGTGGCCTGGATCCGCGAGAAGGGCGCCGTGCCGTACGCCCTGACGGCCGACCTCGGCCAGTACGACGAGACGGACGTGGCCGGTGTTCCCGCCCGCGCGAAGGAGGTCGGCGCCGAGGAGGCGATCCTCGTCGACTGCCGCCCGCATCTCGTCCACGAGGGTCTTGTCGCGCTCCGCTGCGGGGCCTTTCACGTCTCGTCCGGCGGGAAGACGTACTTCAATACGACGCCGCTCGGGCGCGCGGTCACCGGGACGATGCTCGTGCACGCGATGCGCGAGCACGGGGTCGACGTCTGGGGCGACGGGTCCACGTACAAGGGCAACGACATCGAGCGCTTCTTCCGCTACGGCTTGCTGGCGAACCCGGCGCTGCGGATCTACAAACCCTGGCTCGACCCCGTCTTCGTCGAGGAGCTCGGCGGCCGGAAGGAGATGAGCGAGTGGCTCGTCGAGCGAGGCCTGCCGTACCGCGCGAGCATCGAGAAGGCGTACTCGACCGACGCGAACATCTGGGGCGCGACGCACGAGGCGAAGGAGCTCGAGCTGCTCGACCGCTCGATGCACATCGTCGAGCCGATCATGGGGGTGGCGCACTGGGACACGTCGGTCGAGATCGCGACGGAGACGGTCAGCGTGCGCTTCGAGGAGGGCTGGCCCGTCGCGCTGGACGGCGTCGCGTACGACGACCGCGTCGAGCTCGTGCTCGCGGCGAACGCGATCGGTGGCCGCCACGGCCTCGGCATGTCGGATCAGATCGAGAACCGGATCATCGAGGCGAAAAGTCGGGGCATCTACGAGGCGCCGGGCATGGCGCTCCTCTTCCTCGCCTACGAGCGTCTCGTCAACGCGACCCACAACGAGTCGACGATCGACGAGTACCGAACGGCGGGCCGGCGGCTCGGGCGGCTGCTGTACGAGGGTCGCTGGTTCGACCCACAGGCACTGATGCTGCGCCAGAGTCTCGCGAGCTGGATCGGCAGCGCCGTGACCGGAGAGGTGACCGTCGAGCTGCGCCGCGGCGACGACTGGACGATCCTCGACACCGTCTCTGCGAACGCGACCTACCATCCCGAGCGACTGTCGATGGAGCGTGTGGAGGACGCCGCGTTCGGGCCGCTCGACCGGATCGGCCAGCTCACGATGCGCCTCCTCGATATCGAGGACTCGCGCTCGAAGCTCGCGCTCTACGCGAGGCTCGGCCTGACCGGCGGCGACGAGGCGCTCGGTGAGCTTGCGCCCGGCGACGATCAGCCCCGCGACGTCTGAATCTCGACGACGTTCGCATCGGCAAACGGCATGTCGGGTTCGGACGTGGCTTCGTGCCTGGCACGTCCGCGTGACCGGAAGTGTCTGATCAGGACCATGCGCGGCCGCACTTGCGGGTTTTCGACACCGTCGTACTGTCCGTGAACGCCACGTCCCGATCGGACGTGGCGTCGTGCCTGGCACGCCGGCGCGAACCCCGCGCCCATGCCGATCGGAGCTCCCGCTCGTCCGCTACACGACGTCGTCGCCGGCGCGCTCGACCACGACGACCGGAACGCGGGCGGCCGGGCTCAGGCGGAGGAGCGAGCGCACGATCTCCGCACAGTCCTCCGGCTGGATCATCGCAGCGCCCTCGAGCCCCGTCCACGCGGCCATCGGCGTGTCGACGAAGCCGGGGCAGAGTGCGGTCGCGCGTACACCCGTGTCCGATTCCTCACGCACCAGTGAGCGTGTCAATGAGATGAGCGCCGCCTTCGAGGCGCCGTAGGTCGCGAGCCCGGGCGTCGGGATCGTCCCGGCGATCGAGGCGAGATTGACCACGTAACCACGTGACTCGCGGAGCGCGGGGAGCGCCTCGCGCGTGACGAGGAACGCGCTCCGCAGGTTGACGGACTGCTGGAGGTCGAACTGCTTGGTCGACGTGTCACCGATCTGTCCCGCGATGCCCACGCCTGCCGAGTTGACGAGCACATCCAGCCCGCCGTGCGCGTCGAGATGGGCCGCGACGAGGCGCGCACATTCGTCCTCGTGCCGCACATCGACGGGAATTGCCTTCGCGGAGAGCGCGCCTGCGGCCTCCTCGAGGCGCTCGACAGTCCGCGCCGCCAGGGTGAGGTCGTAGCCCTCGTCGCGGAGCATGCGCGCGATCGCGAGACCGATCCCCGACGACCCGCCGGTCACGAGCGCGCTCGGCATCGGCAGATCCTCTCACAGACGGAGGCCGCCCGGGTCCGGCGGCCTCCGCGGTGCAGAGAGAGGGGGAAGGGGGAGATCCTCTCTTGGCGGGATCTTCGCGTCGGCCCGCGCGGTTCCTTCCCTACACTCGCAGGGTGACGCAGCCGACGCTCACGAGCCTCGCGAAGGCCGGCGGGTGCGCTGCGAAGTACTCGGCCGCGCGGCTCGAAGAGCTGCTCGCCGGAATCGTCCCGGCGGACGCCACCGACCTGCTCGTGGGACTCGACCCCGCGGACGACGCCGCCGTCTACCGGCTCGACGAGCGCACGGCGCTCGTCTTCACCGTCGACTTCTTCCCGCCCGTCGTCGACGATCCGCGCGCGTTCGGCCGGATCGCGGCGACCAACGCGCTCAACGACGTGTACGCGATGGGCGGCAGGCCGCTGCTCGCGCTCTCCGTGACCGCTTTCCCGGAGGAACTTCCCGTCGAGATGCTCGGAGAGGTGCTCGCGGGCGCCGCGGAGGCGACACGGGAGGCAGGGGCGATCCTCGCCGGCGGCCACACCATCCGCGACGAGGAGCCGAAGTACGGCCTCGCTGTGGTCGGCACGGTGCACCCGGACGGCGTCTGGCGGAAGAGCGGTGCCCGGCCCGGCGATGCCGTCCTCCTGACGAAGCCGCTCGGCACGGGCCTCGTCCTCCAGGCGGTCCGCGACGGGCGCGCGCCCGAGGGAGCGCTCGACGCCGCCGTGGCCTCGATGACCGAGCTGAACCGCGACGCCGCCGACACGCTGCGGTCGTTCTCGCCGAACGCCGTGACCGACGTCACCGGCTTCGGGCTCCTCGGACACGCGCACGAGACGGCCGAGCGCTCGGGTGTCCGCATTGCGCTCGACGCCGACCGGCTGCCTGCCCTCCCGGGCGCCGTCGAGCTCGCGGCCGACGGAGTCCGCACCGGTGGCGACCGCCGGAACCGCGACTTCGCCGGGCCGCACGTCGAGAGCACGGCCGCGCCCGAGCTCGAGGCGCTCGCCTACGACCCGCAGACGTCCGGCGGCCTGCTCGTCACGTTGCCGAACGACAAGCGCGCGGTGCTCGAGGCGACGTTCGCGGCGGGCGGCCTGCCGCTCCACCACGTCGGCGCCGTCGAAGAGGGCGCAGGGGTGACGCTGTCGTGAAGATTCGCGCGCGCCTGCGCGAGCCGGTGTCGGCGCGGCGCTTCCTCCAGCTCGCGGTGGCCGCCGTTGTCGTCCTGGGCCTGGTCGTCACGTCGGGGGCCTTCGTGCGGCTGACCGGCTCGGGCCTCGGCTGCGACAACTGGCCACGCTGCGGGTCGACGCCGTTCCCCGCGCTCAGCTACCACCCGATGATCGAGTTCGGGAACCGGGTGATCGCCGTCTGCGGGATCCTCGCCTCGCTCGCCACCTGGCATGCGTCGCGCCGCGTGGCTGGGCTGCCGCGCTGGGTCGTCTGGGTCGCGCTGACGGCGTTCCTCGGGACGGTCGCGCAGATCCCGCTCGGCGGCATCACGGTGATCCTCGATCTCCACCCGCTCGCCGTCATGTCGCACTTCCTGCTCGCGCTCGTCGTCGTCGCGCTCTCGGTCGTCGTCGTCTTCGAGGCGTGGAGCCGCGCGACCGGGCTCGGCGCCCCCGTGGCGCCGCGCTGGTTGCGCCTCGTCGCTCTCGTGGGGCTCGTCGCCTGTGCGGCCATGGTCGTGACCGGCGCGATCGCCACGGCGTCCGGCCCGCACCCCGGAGCAGACCAGGACGTGCACCGGCTCGGACTCGGCATCCGCGACACCGTCTACGTCCACGTTCGGGCGACCGCGGTGTTCGGCATCGGCCTGTTGCTCGTGGGCTGGCAGCTGCTCCGCGCACGCAGAGAGGCGCCCGGGGTCGTGCGTCTCGCGCTCGTGCTCCTCGGCGTGCTGCTGATGCAGATGCTCGTCGGCGAGATCCAGTACCGCAACGCGCTTCCGTGGGGGCTCGTGCTCGTTCACGTCACGCTCGCCGCGACGATCTGGGCCGTCACCGTGGCCGTCGTCTACACGCTCTGGCGACCGCCTCTCGCGCTGGTCGCACCCGCCGCGGCGCGCGTCGAGTCGCTCGGCGAGCCGCTGCGGACGCGCTGACGGTCGTTACGCTGCGGAGATGGCCCAAGCGGATCTGCGCCTTTCCGAACGCCCGACGCTGCGGAGCCCCGTGCTGATCACGGCGTTTCGTGGCTGGAACGACGGCGGACAGGCCGCGACCGTGGCCGCCGGCTACCTCGTCGAGCAATGGGACGCGACCCGCTTCGCGGACGTCGACCCGGAGGCGT
>DASSBI010000232.1:0-9167 GCA_035698965.1 Gaiella sp.
GTCGACCGCCCCGGCGAGCAGCGCCGGCGATGCCGAGCTGGACACGACCGTCAACCTGCCGTCGCCCTGCTTCGCGCCGATCGTCTTCGTGACGACGCCCGGCGGCGCGTGGCTCGCCGTCAGCGGGCTCTAGACGGTCGACGATCCGAGCTGCAGGTGGGCCGCCGCGAGCGCCGCTCCGGCGGCCCACCCCGACCCATCGCGGCTTGGAAAAGATCGTGCGGTGTGATACAAACCTGACGCCGTGAGTCTCGTCGTCGCCGTCACGCAAGCCGATGTCGTCGCGTGGACCTGCTTCGTGGTCGGAATCGCGGTGCTCGCGCTCGGCGTCTTCATAGGCCTCCGGTTGTCGACGGCGGGCCTGCAGGAGACGGCCGCAGAGGCGAAGGCAAAGGTCGTGGAGGCGCAGAATCGACTCGGCGCCGCCCGCGACCACATCGAGCAGACATCGGCCGCGATCGCCGGCTCCGATCTCGAGGGCGTCGGCGCCTCGACCGCGGCGGCGACCGAGGCGGTCGCGGCCGCGGACGCGTCGACCGAGGCTGCGACGAGCGCGCTCCAGCAGGTGCAGGGAATCGTCTCGGCGCTCCCCGAGAACCTGCGCTTTGCCGGGGTCCTGATCCTCGTCGGCACCGTGCTGATGGGCGTCGCGACCGTGCAGTTCGGACGGGTGTCCCTCTTCTAGGCGGACAAGGCGGACCGACCGTGACCGACGAGAGAGCCGCAAGAGTCAAGCGCTATCTCGAGTGGATCGCGCCGGAGGGCGGGCTCGAGGCGATGGCCGCCGAGCCGACGCTGCTCGAGGGCCTCGCAGACGTCCCCTGGGCGGACGCGGCAGACGCGGAGCGCGCCGGCGAGGCGGTCCGCAGGCTCGAGCAGGGAACCGCTCTCACGCCGGAGCAGACCGACGTCATCGAGGCGATCGTCCTGCCTCGCGAGCGGCCGGCGGTGGACATCGTCGACGGGACGTACGCGACGCCGCCGGCGCCGTTCGAGCATCTCGGCGCGGCGGCGGCGCGCGCGACGGTCGAGGCGGCGATCCCGAGCATCGGCCGCATCGAGCTGCCGGGTCATCCATCCCTGCCCTACGGGGGCACCGGGTTCGTCGTCGGGGACAACCTGCTGATGACGAACCGCCATGTGGCAGAGCTCTTCGCCCTCGGGCTCGGCCGGGAGGAGCTGTCCTTCCGGCCGGGCCAGACCGCGGCGGTCGACCTGCTCCGCGAGCGGGACAGGCCGGCGTCCAGCCTCTTCCGGATCGCCAGCGTCGCGATGATCCATCCGTACTGGGACATGGCGCTCGTCGTCGCCGAGGGCCTCGACCGCGTGCCGTCGCTGACGCTCGCCGTCGACGCTCCCGAGGACCTCGTCGAGCACGAGATCGTCGTGATCGGCTACCCGGCCCTCGACCCGCGCAACAACGTCGAGCTCCAGAACCGGATCTTCGGAGCGGTCTTCAACGTGAAGCGGCTCCAGCCCGGCAAGCTGCGCACCCGGGCCGACATCGGCAGCTTCGGGCACGTCGTCTCCGCCGTGACCCACGACAGCTCCACCCTCGGCGGCAACTCCGGCTCGGCGCTGATCGACGTCGCGACCGGTCGCGTCGTCGGCCTGCACTTCGCGGGGCGGTACCTCGAGGCGAACTTCGCCGTCCCAACCCGGGAGCTCGCGCTCGATCGGCGCGTGCTCGACGCGGGCGTACACGTCCAGGAGGAGCCCGCAGGCGCCGGAGGCGCGCTCCTTTCGGACCCGTACTGGATCGACGCGGATCCCACGAACGGGGGAGGCTCCGCGGCCGGGCCGGAGAGGTTGCTCACAGGCGGCGCCCTCTCCCCCGGCCGTGGAGAGGGAGAGGTGACGCTGTCGATCCCGCTCGAGGTGACGGTCCACGTCAGCGCACGCCAGACGGCGGGCGTCGCCGCGAGCGCGCCGGCGGCGGCCGTCGAGGCGATGGTCGAGCCCTTCCGGGACGAGGACTTCTCCGACCGCAAGGGGTACGACGGCGGGTTCCTCGGCATCCCCGTCGCCCTGCCGGCCGTCCTCGACGAGAGCAGCGTCTCCCGCCTCGACGACGGGTCCCACGTCCTCCCGTACGAGCACTTCGCCGTCGTCGTGGACAAGAACCGCCGGCTGGCGCTCTTCACCGCCTCCAACGTCGACGCCGACCCGATGAGGAAGACGCCCGAGCCGGGCCGCGACTACACGAGGCGCGGCCTGACCGGCCTCGGCAAGAACGACCAGGAGAAATGGTTCACGGACCCTCGCATCCCGGCCGTCCACCAGCTCCCGGACCGATTCTTCACGAAGGATCGCGCCTCGTTCGACAAGGGCCACATCGTGAGGCGTGAGGACGTCGCGTGGGGTGCGACGTTCGACGAGGTCCGGCGCGCGAACGGCGACACCTATCACGTGACCAACTGCTCGCCGCAGATCGCGAGCTTCAACCGCTCGGCGCTACAGGGGGTCTGGGGACAGCTCGAGAACCTGATCCTCGAGCAGGCCACGGCCGAGCGGTACACGCTCTTCGCGGGACCCGTGCTGCGGCCCGACGATCGCCTCTTCCAGGGCGTGGACGACGAAGGGCAGGTGCGCGTCGCGATTCCCCGTCAGTTCTGGAAGATCGTCGTCGCACGCTCGGGCGACGAGCTCAGAACGTTCGCCTTCCTGCTCGACCAGGACCTCGCGAACACCGATCTCGAGTTCGCCGTCGACCAGGCGTGGCGGAGCCGGATGATCTCGATCGCCGACCTCGAGGCGCTCGTGGCGGGGCTGGCCTTCCCGCAGGAGCTGCACGACTCCGACCAGATCGGCGCGAGCGGCGGCGAGGCCGTGCGCACGCAGGCGGCCGTGGAGACGTTCGCGCCGGCCTGATCAGGCGGTCGGCACGATGCCGAAGTCCTTGCGGAGCTGCCGCAGCGGCCAGCGGCGGAAGATCGTCTGGTCGTTCCGGTCGGCGGCGAGCTTCTGGAGCTCGGTTGCCTCCTCGTCACCGCGCGCGGCGGCGGCCTCGAACGGCTGGGTGCCGAGCATCGTCGTCTCGAGGTACCGCCATTCCCCCGAGTCCCGCCACGTCTCCCAGCCGAGAAACGCATGGCCGGGGACGACGACGATCGCCGGACGCAACGAGATCGCCTCGAGGAGGCTCGCGAGCAGCACGACGCCGTCGATGCAGTTCGCCGCCCCCGTGTCGAGCGTCTCGTGCGGAAGGCGCACGCGCTGGACGGCCGTCGTGTCGTCCGGCGAGAACGCGAGCGTGGAGTTCACGTACGTGACGTCGACGTCCGCCCGCACCGCGTCGTAGACGGCCTTGACCTGGGCCGTCACGCCGTCGTGGTCGCCCTGGTAGCCGGCGAGCGTCTTGTCCGGATGATGGGTCTTCACCTGCTGGAGGAACGCCAGCACCTTCGGGTCGTTCGGCGTGACGAACGCGCCGAAGTACGGGGTGAGGTCCTGGGAGCCGCCGGTCACCGGATCCATGACGGAGAGCAGCGCCGTCGTCCGCGCGAGGAGCCAGACCGGAGACGTGCGATGGAGCTCGACGAGCTGCGAGTCGAGGTCGTCGACGAGCACCGACACCGTCGCCCGGGTCAGCTCCGTGATGTCGCGCAGACGCTCGGGGTAGAACGTCGGCAAGAGATCGAACTCGTGCGGCGCCGCCGTCTCGAGCTCCACCGTGTCGATCGCCGGCGCCGAGTAGCCCTCGACGGTCGCCGTCACGCGCAGACGCCGCGTTCCGGCGTCCGCACCGAGCGCCTTCGCGGCACTGCAACTCAGGAGCGGGTGGGTGGCGGGATCGAAGAGGTGGCACACGGACGTCGGGATGTGCGCCATGCGGAGCTTCACCGTCACCTCCAGCTTCGTCGACGTCGCACCGAGGAGGCCGCTGTCGTGCGCCGTGTCGACCACGGTCCCCGCCCCCTTTGCCGGCGCGGGGTCGGGCACGGCGTCGATCGCCGCGGCGAGCTCGTCGGCGCTGACGGGGCCGGGAGCGAGGAGGCGCTCCCGGATTGCCCTGGCGACGCCCTGCTGCGCCGCCATCGCCATCTCAGCTCACGACGAACTGCGTCTGGGGGGCGCCGTAGAGACAGTAGAAGAGCCACGACGGGTCGGCCTCGCCGGCCGCGCCGAAGTCCGACTTCGTCCGCCACAACGCCGTGCCGACGCCCTGGCCTTGGCCAAGCAGATAGCCGTAGAACGCCGTCGCGAACTTGAGGGCCATCGTCTTGGTGATGGGCGCGAACGTGCCCACGAACGCCGCCGCCCCCTTGTCGAAGAACGAGTAGGCGAGGCCCGGCGTCAGCCCCGCCGACGTCACCGCCCCGGCGGTGCTCTGGCACGCGTTGCCGAAGACGAGCGGCCCTTCGTCGGCGAACGCCATCTGGTCGACCCCGGCCTGCCCGATCCCGTACGTGAACGGAAGCCCCTGGTGGTTGAGCGTCCAGACCGTCTCCAGGACTGCGTCCTGGATGCCGCCGTGGCAGGTGATGTGGAGGATGTCGGCCTTGGCCGCCTGCGTCACCGTGTCGGCGGTCGGCCAGACGCCGTTCTCCGGGAAGCGCTCGACCGTCGTGCCGTTGGGAAGGCCGGAGAAGGTCCCCTCCCATTCGGTCTGCTCCGCGTCGTCCATCACGTGCTCGCCCAGGAACGTGCAGATCCGCGACACATGCCGCTGGGCGGACACCGCCGCGGGACCGCGTCGCACGATCGGCAGTCGCGCGATCACGTAGCGGACGCCGAGGAAGTCCGTCCCGTCGTGCATCAGCTCCCACGGGATCCACTCGAGCGACGGATGGATGTAGAGGCTGACGCACGGCGGGTCGTCCGCCGCCCGCGGCAGCTGGTCGAGCTCGCGCTGGATGCTCTCCGGAATCCACTTCGACCACACCTGGAAGAACTGCCCGGCGAGGGCCCCGAGCGCGCCCTGGGCCTCGGTCAGCGGGGCGCTCATGATCGCGGTCAGCTTCTTCTCGATCGAGTCCTTCACCTCGGACGGCCGCCCGATGGGGCTTGCCGCGAGAGGGACGTCCCGCCACACGGTGTTCCGGAGGACGTAGAACTGCGGCGGCCCCTCTGCGCTGTCGTCCGCCGCCGTCGGCGTCAGCTTGGTCGGCGTGACCATCAGCGAGAGCTGCGAGGTCACGACGGGCCGATCGCCGAGCTCGCCGCCGCAGCCCGTAGGTCGTCCGTGAGCTCGCTGCTCAGCTGGGGACCGAGACCCGCGGCAACGCTGCTCGCGGCGCTGAGCGCGCCGGACACGACAAGCTCGTTCGGCGTCGGGGAGGCAAGCTCGCGCTCGACGACCGTCACCTGTTGCGCCAGGAAGTCGATCGTGCTCTGGTCGACCGCGGCCCGCGTCGCCTCGTCCACGAGCCGCGTCAGGACGCCCGCCGGGTCGGCCGGCGCAGGAGTCAGGTCGCGGAGCTGGCTGCCGTAGCTCGCCGCGGTGTCCGAGAGGTAGCCGATCTGCGCCTGCAGGCCGGCGTTCTCGTCGCCCGGCGTCGCGTTCTGCTCGAACGAGTACTTGCTGACTTGCGCCTTCTCGATCCTGCTCTTGAGGAACGCCTGCTCGAACGAGTCCCCGCGCCGGCCCGTTGGAGGCACGAGAACCTGCGTCGCAGGCAGACGGATGAGGTGGAGGTTGAGCTGGCCGAAGAACACCTCAGGGTCACCCTGCTCTCCCGTGAGCTGGGTCACGCCGCGGCTCGCGCCGATCTCGGCGACGGCATCGGCGTCCGGCTCCGGGTGCACCCACCAGATCTCACCGCTTCCGCGGGCCAGCCACTCGTCGATCGCCCGGGGCTGATCACGGTCGATCTGATGCCCGACGACGACGAGCTCGGCGGCGAGCTCGCTCCCCACGAGCGACCGGTTCTCGGTCAACACCTGGTCGATCTCCTGCGGGTCCAGGGCCAGCTGCCGCTGGCCGAGGTCGCCGTAGAGCTTGACGATCGTGGTCGGCGTCGGCTCCGCCGGCGCCGGCGGAGGATCGTCGCAGCCGACGACCTGGACGCCGTAGTCGCGGCCGGCCGTGAGCCCGAGGCCCTCGAGCGCCTGCTCGAGCAGCGTGTCCACGTTGGTCGTGAGGATGTGGGTCACGAAGCCGCCGACCATGAGGTCGGCGAGGTCTTGGTAGAAGAGCGGCACGGGGACGCGACGGTAGAACGGCTCGAGGACGCGGTAGCGCTGGAGATGGGTCATCTCCCTGAGCCAGCCGAGGAACGCGTCCTCGACGTCGTCGTCCGGCGCGTCGGGCCCGGCGGGCAGGAGCTGCTTTGCAGCCTCGGGCGAATGCTCGAAGAGCGACCCGAGGGCCGCGCGCCCGATCTCGGCCGGCGACGGGACCCCTGCGCGCTCGCCGCAGAGGTCGCCGATCAGGAACGGCAAGGTGCGGGGCGGGTTTTCGGCCCGCAACTCGCCCATCTTCCCGGCGAGCCGTGCAACATCGGCGCTCGGCTTCATCGCGTCGCCCCAGTGGACGCGCCCGGCGAGCCGGCCACGTCGTCCGCGTACCGCGGCTCCACGTCATCTCGGCTGGTCATGATCCTCCTCCGGCGGCTCGTGGACGGTGGATCGTCCGGCCTCGTCGCGACGGGGGAGCGGCCGAGGCTCCCCCCACGGCGGAGACGTCGCTCACGAGACGCCGTGTCTCCTACCTGACAGCTTGTGACCAACCGTACAACTGCGTCGGAGCCGAGGCAAGCAGCGGCGCAGGACGCCGGTGCGGCGTCGGCGGTGTCTCAGTAGCTGAAGACGGTCGCGCCCTCGTCGATCCACTCCCAGAGGGGCGTCGCGCCCCCGAGCTTCGCGTTCGCCACCAGCGCGCTCTCGTCGAGCTTGCGCGCCGAGAAGCAGATCGGGCAGACGAGAAGCTCGCCGCCGCCCCCGGCGTACTGGCCGAAAAGCGTCGGCAACGGAGGGCAGCCGTCGCAGGCGACTCCTTCGGCTCCGCCCGGCAAGCCGATCCGCACGGCCTCCTTTGTCAGGAACATGACGACCTTCTTGCCGCGAGCCACGGCCGCCGTCGCGACGAGGAACGCGACGGTCACGCGCTCCGCGTCCTCGAGCCCCGTCGCGAGGTTGATCACGACCTTGTCCTCTGCGCTCATCCCACTCTCCTCCGCTGCCTCGTACGGCGGGATCGCCGCACCGTACATGGATGCAGAGCCGCGGCTCCCGGTGCACCTCGATCGCGTCGTTGGCGTAGACCTTGTGCCGGCCGCGCTCGCGCTCGGGCGTCGGCTAGCTCATTCCGGCGTCGCGGGGTCGACGCCGACGAGGTCGGCGTACTCGGGATGACGCCGCAGGTACGCGGCGACGAACGGGCAGAGGGGCACGAGCCGGAGGTCGCGGGCACGAAGGTCGTCGAGCGCGCCGCGGACGAGCTGCGAGCCGACTCCGGTGCCCTCGACCGCCTCGTCGACCTCGGTGTGGACGAGCACGACGACGCCCGGCTCGACGCGGTAGCGGATGAGGCCGACGCGCTCCCCGTCGCGCAACGCTTCGTACTGGAGCTCGCTGGGGTTGTCGCGGACGTCGACGTCGCTCATCGGTCGGGCCGATCCGCGCGGAGTGCGGGCGCGACCTCGGCCGCGAAGCGCTCGAGCTGGGTGCGTGGGTCGTCGTCGGGCCAGAACACGAACGTGTCGAAGCCGAGGTCGGCCGCGAATCCCGTCAGCGTCTCGACCCAGTGCTCGGGTGGGCCCTGGAGGAGCCCGCGCACAGGCCCGTCGAGGATCGTGCCGCCGACGTTGTAGACGCGGCGGATCTCGGAGGGCTCGCGTCCTGCAGCGGCGGCGGCCTCGTCGATGCGTGCGACCAGCCCGGGAACGAGCTCGGGGGTCGCCCAGGAGAGCGAGGGAACCCAGCCGTCGGCGAGCCGTCCGGTCAGCGCGAGTGCGCGTGGCTTGCCGACGCCGAGCCAGATCTCGATCCGATGCGCGGGCGCCGGGCCGGGGTGAAGCCCCCGCACCTCGTAGTGCTCGCCGGCGACGGCGATCGTGCGGTCGCCGCTCCAGAAGGCGCGAATGACGCGCAGTGCCTCCTCGAGTGCGCGCAGCGCTTCGCCACCCGAGCGGACGGGGCCGCCCATCGCACCGATCGCGTCCCAGAACGCGCCTGCCCCGAGCCCCAGCTCGAAGCGGCCCTGCGACAGCACGTCGAGCGTGGCGGCCTGCTTGGCGAGCATCGCCGGGGGCCGGAGCGGCAGGTTGGCGACGTCGGGGAACACCCTGATCCGCTCCGTGCGCGCGAGCAGGTCGCCGATCAGGCTCCACGTGTCGAGGTAGCGCCACTGGTAGGGGTGATCCTGGATCCCGATCAGGTCGAGACCGAGCTCGTCGGCACGTACCGCGAGCTCGCGATGCAGCGCGAGGTCGGCGCTCGTCGGCACGAGCGAGAGACCGAGCTCGATCGCTGTGCCGTACCGCGAGGTCATGCGACCGCCTTCACTCGAGAGCCGTCGCCTCGCCCGGCACCGGCGAGCCGTGCGAACGCGCCGGCGAGCGTCTCGAGCTCGGCGGCCGAGAGCATCTCGAAGAAGACGCGCTGGACGTCTGCCACGTGTGCCGCCTGCGCCTCGCGGACGAGCTCGAGACCCGCATCCGTGAGCCAGGCGTTGGTCGCGCGGCCGTCTTCGGCGCACGTCCGGCGCTCGACCAGCCCGCGTTCCTCGAAGGCGTCGACGATCCGCGAGATGCGGCTCAAGGTGAGCCCGGTCGCCCCGGCGAGGACCGAGAGGCGTAGCCTCCGCCCGGGTGCCGCGGCGAGCCTCCCGAGCAGTTCCAGCCCGCTCAGGGAGAGCCCGAACCGGGCCTCTAGATGAGACTCGAGCTCGCGCGTGAGCTGGCGATGTGCCTGGAGCAGCCCGAGCCAGGCTCCGGCGTAGGGCTCGCGCCAGCGCGCGAGGCCGTCCACACCGAGAACGTAGGTGCAGCTGCCGTCGGTCGCGTGGGTCATTCGTCCGCCTCCGGCGCGCGCATCACCGGGTCACCGCCCAGTCGGCGCGCGGGTCGGGGAGCGGTGTGAGACGCGACTCGATCGCGGGCCGCTGCTGCTCGAGCCAGGGCGGCAGGATGATCCTCGTCCCGAGCTCCTCGACAGGGCCGTCGACGGTGAACCCGGGCTCCGCTGTCGCGAGCTCGAACAGGATGCCGCCCGGCTCGCGGAAG
>DASSBI010000233.1:0-2629 GCA_035698965.1 Gaiella sp.
GCGCGCCTTCGTGACCAGCGCGTCGTAGGACGGATCGCAGTAGTTCGTGTTGTTGTTGCCGGACTTGCAGGTCCAGAGCTCGAGGAAGTTCATCGCATCGACGTAGTCGCCGATCCACCCGAGCCGGTATGCGTCGACCGAGGCGTCAGGCGGCGGGCCGAGGAACTCGAGGAACTGCGCCCACTCCTGCTGACGGATGGTCACGTTGAGCCCGAGCTCCTTCCACATCGCCTGCACCGCTACGGCGATCTCACGATGCCCCGGCGAGTCGTTGATCAACAGCGAGATGTTCTTGTTCGGGTTGGCGACCTTGCTCATCAGCTCCTTCGCCTGGTCGATGTCACCCGCTGCGGGCAGCCACTTGGAGTCCGGGTTGATCGTCTCGAATCCCGGCATGCCCTGCGGCGTGAAGCCCGTCGCCGGCAGCTGGTCGGCCTGGGCGATGTTGTCGATGATGGTTCGCCGGTCGATCGCCATGGCCATCGCGCGGCGCTGGTTCACGTCCGGGATCGCCTTGACGTTGAAGCCGTAGTAATAGGTGCCGAGCCCGGGGTACTGGCTGTAGGCATCGCTGTCCTTCAGCCGCGGCAGCTCCTCGGGCGGCAGCCCTGCCGTCATGTCGATCTCGCCGGCTTCGTACGCCTGCACGGCGGTCGTGCCCTCGGAGATCATGCGGCCGTTGATCCGCTTGAGCTTCACGGTGTCGGCGTCGCGCCAGTCGTTCCACTTCGCCAGGTCGAGCCGGGAGTTGTGATCCCAGCGGGCGAGCTGGAACGGACCGTCCGTGACGATGTTCGCCGCCTCCGTCCACTTGTTGCCGTACTTCTCGACCGTCGCGCGGTTCACGGCGAGGAAGGACGTATGCGCCACCTGCTGCACGAACCACGGCTGCGGCGAGGTGAGCTCCACCTGCAGCGTCGTGTCGTCGAGCGCCTTGATCCCGACCTTGTCGCGCATCGCGGCACAGCCCGACTCGCACGAGTTGTATTCGGACGCGCCGACGATCCCGAAGAACTGATAGGCGTAGTCCGCGGCGAGGTCCGGAGAGATCGTGCGCTTCCACGACCATTCGAAGTCGTGCGCGGTGACGGGGTCGCCATTCGTCCAGCGTCCGTCGTTCCGCAGGTGGAAGGTCACCATCTTGCCGTCCTGTGAGATGTCCCAGGACTTGGCGAGGTTCGGAACGGGCTCGAGATCGTCACCGAGCTTCACCAGCGGGTCCATGATGTTCAGGAGCACGTCCGCCGACGTCGTGTCCGTGGCCAGCCCCGGATCGAGCGACGGGGGCTCGGTGCCCCAGTTGATCGTGATCACCTGGTCGATCGGGCCGCCGCCGTTTTCACCGGCGCCACCTCCACCGCACCCGACCGCGAGCACGGCGAAGGAGCCGACGACCACCGCGGCCACGAGCGCACGCATGGTTATCCTCATCGAGTCCTCCTATCGTCGAGCCGTCCGGTACCAGTGGACGGACATCCGCTTCGCTTCTGTTTCCCCCGATGGGTCTTTCGGAAACGACATCGAGCACGCCCTTACGGAACCCTCATCGTTGGCGGTTCCTCGTCGCCGGAGTCGCGGGCGCCGCGCTCCTGCTGCCCGTGAGCGCCTGGGCGCACGTGACGATGACTCCTCCGTTCGTCGACGCCGACGCGAAGTCGACGGTGTCTTTCGAGATGCCGAACGAGCGGCCGCCGCACGCGACGATCTCGCTCGAGGTGAAGGCGCCGCCCGGCGTCGAGCTCGCCTCCGCGACGCCGCCGGCGGGCTGGAAGCTCCAGCTCGAGCACGACCGCGCACGCTGGACGGGGGGACGCATCGAGGGACAGCGCACCGTTGCCTTCCCGCTCGTCGTCACTGCCCGCACGCGCGCCGGCACGGAGATCTTCAGAGCCACGCAGGGCTACGACGACGGGGAGAGCGTCCGCTGGGACGCCGGCCTGACGGTCCTGCCTGCGGCCGGCGACGAGACGCCTTCCCAGCATCTCGACCGCGCGCTCCTCGCAGGGGGCGTCGGCCTGGTCGTCATCGCCGTCAGCTTCCTCGCGCTGCGCCTACTCAGGCGCCGGCCACTTCAAGAGCGATAGCGGCAACCGTTGCTACCGTCCCGCGCGCGGTGCTCTTCGCGCAGATCCTGAACAGCGATCTCGGGTGCGCCTCGTATCTCGTCGGCTGCGAGGAGGCGGGCGAAGCCGTTGTCGTGGATCCACCGTACGCGATCGAGGAGGTGCTGGCGGAGGCAGAACGGCTCGAGGTGCGCATCGTCCGAACGCTCGAGACCCACACGCACGCCGACCACGTCTCGGGCCACGGCCGCCTCGCGCTCGAGCACGACGTGCCCGTCAGCATCCACCCCGCGGCCGGGGCCGAGTACCCGCACGACCCGCTCGAGGACGGTGCCGAGGTCACGGTCGGGAACGTCACGCTTCGCTGCATCTCGACGCCCGGCCACCGGCCCGAGCACTGCTGTCTCGCGGTGATCGACACGACACGGGCGGACGAGCCGTGGCTCGTCCTCACCGGTGACTCGCTCTTCGTCGGCGACGCCGCCCGTCCCGATCTCGCGGTCGGCGCAGCGGAGGGCGCGGAAGGGCTCTTCCACTCGCTCCGGCGGCTGATGGAGCTGCCCGAC
>DASSBI010000234.1:0-11550 GCA_035698965.1 Gaiella sp.
CGTTGCGCGTGACCTCGGGCTCTCGACGTGAACCAACGACGACACGAAGGGAGCCCGGGTCCGGAGGACGGTTTCACCGGAATCCGGCAGGGCACCCACCTGGAGAAGCGGGTTCGCTTTTCCGGCCCGGGGTCACGCGGAGCGCCGAGCTTCTCTGCATGAGCGGGCCGATCGTCGCCCTCGACCACGTCCAGGTCGCTGCGCCCGCCGGTTGTGAGGATGCGGCGCGCGGCTTCTACGGCGCGCTCCTCGGGCTGGAGGAGATCCCGAAGCCGAACGTGCTCGCCACGCGCGGCGGCGTCTGGTTCCGCGTCGGTGCCTCCCAGGAGCTGCATGTCGGAGTGGCCGACCCGTTCGTGGCCGCGAACAAGGCCCATCCGGCGCTCCGCGTCGCGACGCCTCGCGCGCTCGAGCGGCTCGCCGCTCTCCTCGAGGCGGGCGGGATCGCCGTTCGCTGGGCCGACCCGGCAGAGATTCCCGGAGCCACGCGGTTGTTCGTCGACGACCCCTGGGGCAACCGGCTCGAGCTTCTGGCCTGACCGTCAGGAGCATCGCCACGAGCGTGCGGCGGCTCGTACGGGGCCTCGACAGGGCTTCGGCCGCGTCTGACGAAGGTGTCGGATGGGTATCGACTCCGTGGAGCGTTGCTCCGACCGTCCCTTCATACCCTCCACACAGAGTTCGGGGACGATCGAAAGCGCCGTCAACGACAAGGAGGCAGGATCATGACCACCCCTCATGGATCGCGCCGGTTCGTGACACGTCGCACGGCCGTCATCGCGATCGTCGGCGCCGCCGTGCTCGCCGTGCTGGTCCCCGTCGGGGCCGCGCGCCAGCAGGCGGCGCCGACCAATACCGCTCAGCCGACGATCTCGGGCACTCCGTCCCTCGGCCAGACGCTCACCGCCGCGCCCGGCACCTGGACGGGAGAGCCGACGTTCGCGTACCAGTGGGTCAGGTGCCCGTCGTCGGGCGGGGCATCCGACGGCTCGGACTGTGCGGTCATCGGTGGAGCGTCGACCACCGCCTACGTCGTCGCCGCAGGCGACGTCGGCTCGCGCCTCCGGGTCCGCGTGACCGGTTCGAACGCCGAAGGCTCGCTGACGGTCGCCTCCAACGCCACCGCCACGATCAGCGGCCAGGCAGGCCCGCCGAACACCGCCCTGCCGACCATCGTCGGCTCCGCGGTCGTCGGTCAGACGCTGACTTCGACCCCCGGCACGTGGACCGGCACCGGAATCACGTACGCGTACGCCTGGCAACGTTGTGACACCAACGGGGCGACGTGCGCCGCCATCGCGTCGGCGACGCAGAGCACGTACACGCTGACGAGTGCGGACAACGGCAAGACGATCCGTGTCGCGGTCACGGCGACGAACACGACGGGCTCGAATACCGCCACGTCTGCGCAGACCGCCGTTGTCACGCAGGGGTCGGGCACCGCCGGCTGTCCCACCGGAACCGGTCCGATCGACGTCGACCAGCTCGCGCCGCCGATCCGCCTGCAGATCAGCCGCCAGCGCATCACGCCGTCGCCTGTGACCCGCGAGACGAGGACGATCCGCGTCAGCTTCCAGGTCACGGCGTGCAAGGGCCGCCCCGTCGAGGGCGCGCTGGTGTACGCAACGCCGACTCCGTACCAGCAGTTCTCGGCGACCGAGCAGCCGACGGGGAACGACGGCTGGGCGATCCTCACGATGAGCCGCCTGCGGTTCTTCCCGGCAAGCAACCAGCAGCAGCTGCTCGTCGTGTTCGCACGGGCGCGCAAGCAGGGCGAGGACCTGCTCGGCGGGATCTCGACCCGCCGGCTCGTCTCGTTCCCGGTCAGGCTCGGCTGACCGATGTAGCGGGGAGCCGGTCCGGGCCGGCTCCCCGCGCTTCCTCCGACGGCGCCTCGACTCCGTCCCGGATCTGATGGGAATCCGTCACGAAGTCGGCACGAAGACGTGACCCCTGCGTGACGCTTTCGCCGATAGCGTGGCGTCAGGGACACGGGAGTGCCCCTGGGGGACGTTGGGGCGGCGGAGGTTGGTCGACGAGTGCCTGGGCGACGTGGAGCGCTCGCGAGCGGCGCTAGCCTTGACCGATGCCGCACGAGCTGATCGGGGACTCGGCGCGCGGCGAGGCCTACGCGCTCGCGCGTCTCGTCGTGGAGAACAACCGGATCGTCGAGGCTGACGCGCCGGGAATGTCGCGGCCGCTCGCGGGGTTGACCTTGCTCGAGGC
Source organism: Gaiella sp. (assembly GCA_035698965.1). GTDB lineage: Bacteria > Actinomycetota > Thermoleophilia > Gaiellales > Gaiellaceae > Gaiella. The sequence continues at coordinate 2,227 of DASSBI010000234.1, forward strand.
GGCCGCTGTGCCCGGAGAGACGCTCGCGGCGGATGCCGTTGCCAATGCGGTGGCGCCCGTCGTACGCGCTGCGCCTCGACCGGGCCGCATCGCAGTCGCCATGAGTGGCGGGGTCGACAGCGCCGTGGCACTCCACCGCGCGGGGAAGGGCGCCGTCGGTGTGACGCTCCGTCTCTGGCTCGACCCGGCGGGGCCGACCGCGGAGCGCGCGTGCTGCTCACCCGACGCGGTCATCCGCGCACGCGAGACCTGTCACGCACTCGGCCTTCCGCATGTGACGCTGGACCTGCGGGAGGAGTTCAGGCAAACCGTCGTGCAAGCGTTCGTGCACGGCTACGCGGGAGGCCTGACGCCGAACCCGTGCATGCGATGCAACGGAGTGTTCCGATTCGATGCTCTGACCGAGTTCGCGGAGCGGATCGGCGCCGACGCCCTCTGGACGGGTCACTACGCGCGTGTCGTCCGGCGCAATGGGATACACCTCGTCGCACGAGGCGCCGACGCCGGGAAGGACCAGTCCTACATGCTTGCGACGGTCGATCCCGCCCTCCTCGACCGCGTCGCGTTCCCGCTCGGCAGTGAAACGAAGGCCGATGTGCGACGCGAGGCGGAAGGAGCCGGCCTTGCCGCGGCGCGCCGCCCCGAGAGCCAGGAGGCATGCTTCCTGGCAGGCGACGACTACCGAAACTTCCTCACGCGAAGCGGTCTCGGGTCGTCGCCAGGCGACATCGTCGACGAGACGGGGACCGTTCTCGGGCGTCACGATGGCCTCTGGCGGTTCACCCCCGGACAGCGCCGTGGCGTCCGTGTCGCCTCGCGCGAGCCGCTCCACGTGCTGCGCTCCGACCGCGCGTCCAACACGCTCGTGGTGGGGCCGCGCAGTGCGCTCGGCGCGCGGCGTGTCACTGCGCGTGGTCGCCTCTACGACTCCGTTCGCGAGGTCGATGCGAAGCTTCGCTACCGGTCTCCGGCGGTCGCCGCGGGGGTTACGCCCACCGAGGACGGATTCGAGCTCGAGCTCCGAGAAACGGTCGACGCGATCGCTCCGGGCCAGGTGGCGGTGCTCTACGACGGTGACGTCGTCGTGGGAGCAGGCATCATCGAGCGCGTCGCGGGGTAGGATCCGGCGATGACCCTCGCGTTCTCCGCAGGCGACGCCGCCTACTGGGGCCTGGCGATCTTCCTCGTGCTGCTCGGCGTGGGCTCGCTGTTCGCGCTCGTCAAGCTCGGCCAGATGTTCGACAAGGTGTCGTCTCTTGTCGGCGGAGCTGAGCGCGACGCTCTTCCGGTGGTCGTCAAGACCGGCGGCACGGTCGACCGCGTCAACTACCAGCTCGACAAGCTGGACACCGTTACCGACAGCGCGGTCTCGATGGCGGACAGCGCAGATACGGCGGTGAGAGCAGTATCGACGGCCATCTCCAAGCCCGTCGAGAAGGTGTCGGGCTTCACGGCGGGCGTCGCTCACGGATTCGCCTCGTTCCGAAGGAACCGGAGCGTGTCGGATGCGATGGGCGAGGCGAAGGGCGCAGCCCGGCGACGCGAGGAAGATCTCGCGCAGGATCTCCGCGGCGCCGGCCCGACGCCGCAGACGAGCGAGCGTCCGACACCCACACCGACTCCCTCTCCCACGCCGAAGCCAGATCCCTGGCCGAAACCGGCGCCCACGCCGAAGCCCGACCCGGCGCCGGTCCCGCCCGACGAGCTTCCCTGATCCCACACCCCCCGCGCCGGCCGCGGCGCGACGGACGCGCCTGGGCGCAGCGGCGCGGCACGAACGCTCGGCGCACACCCTCCGGACGAGTCGTCACGAAGTCGGCACGAAGTCGGCACGAAGACGTGACCCCTGCGTGACGCTTTCGCCGATAGCGTGACATCAGGGACACGGGAGTGCCCCTGGGGGAGGTTGGGGACACGCCTGGCGCCAACTTGGGGCGGTGAGGCCGTCGAGCGTGCGCCGGCGATGTCGAGCGCGTGAACGCGGAAACGACCCCGGTACGATCGTCGGGATGCGCACGACCGCCGAGCTCCGCGAGGGCTTCCTCTCGTTCTTCGAGTCGAACGGGCACCTGCGCTTTCCGTCCTTCCCTCTGATCCCGCCGCCCGAGGATCCGTCGACGCTCTTCATCTCGGCGGGGATGCAGCCCCTCAAGCCGTACTTCTCGGGTGCGAAGGCACCACCGGCGCCACGCTTCACGACCGTTCAGAAGTGCCTCCGCGCGGGCGGCAAGGACACCGACCTCGACGAGGTTGGAATGACTGCGCGGCACGCCTCGATGTTCGAGATGCTCGGCAACTTCTCGTTCGGCGACTACTTCAAGGACGGCGCCGTCGACTACGCCTGGGAGTACGTCACGCAACACCTCCAGTTCGAGCGCGAGAGGCTCTGGGCGACGGTCTTCGCGGGCGATCCCGGCCTCGGGCTCGGGGAGGACGAGGTTGCGGTCGCGGCATGGCAGCGGGTGGGAATCCCGCGGGAGCGCATCGTGCCGTTCCCGCGCTCGGACAACTTTTGGGGGCCTGCCGGGGAGACAGGTCCGTGCGGCCCGTGCTCCGAGCTCCACTACGACCGCGGCCCCGAGTTCGGATGCGGCCAGGCCGACTGCGGCCCGAACTGCGAGCGCTGCGACCGTTACATCGAGTTCTGGAACCTCGTCTTCATGGAGTTCGACCTCGCCGCCGACGGCTCGCTCACGCCGCTCCCCAAGCAGAACATCGACACCGGGATGGGTCTCGAGCGCTGCGCGATGCTCGTCCAGGGCGTCGACTCGATCTTCGACACCGACGGCTTTCGGCTGATCATGGACTGGATCGCCGAGGAGTCCGGCGTCGCGTACGGGACGTCGTCGGAGGCGACCAGGGCGCATCGCGTCCTCTGCGACCACGGCCGTGGCGTTACTTTCCTCATCGCCGAGGGCGTGACGCCGTCGAACGAGGGCCGCGGCTACATCCTGCGCCGCCTCATCCGCCGCGCGGTCGTTCAGGCACGCCGGATCGGCCTGCCCGCGGTCTATCCGCTCCCGCGCATCGTCGTCGAGCAGGTCGGGCCGTGGTACCCCGAGGTCGTCGAGAACGCCGCCGAGATCGAGCGCGTCGTCCGCGCCGAGGAAGAGCGGTTCCGCGAGACGCTCGACCGCGGCATGAAGGAGTTCGAGGAGCTCGCGGGCGCCGACATCGGCGGGGCGGACGCCTTCCGTCTCGCCGCGACCTACGGCTTCCCGATCGAGCTGACGGTCGAGCTCGCAGGCGAGCGAGGCCGCGCGGTGGACGTCGACGGCTACCGGGCGGAGATGGAGCGCCATCGCGAGATCTCGCGCGGGACGGGGGAGAAAGGTCTCGGTCAGCGTGCAGCGGACTTCGCCCAGACGGCCGGGTTCGCGACCGAGTTCGTCGGTTACGCGAAGGTCGACGTCCTCACACAGCTCGGCGCGCTCGAGGACCTCGGCGACGGAACATTCCTCGCGAAGCTGCGCGAGTCGCCTTTCTATCCCGCGGGTGGGGGCCAGGTGACCGACCAGGGCTGGATCGAACGCGACGACGACGCGGCTGTTCGCGCGGAACTGATCGAGGCATACCGATTCGACACCGACCAGGTGCTCGTCTTCCGCGGCCAGGGCTTCGCGGCCGGCGACCGCGTGCGCGCGGTGGTGCCATGGGGCGTCCGGTTCCCGACGATGGCGAACCACACCGCAACGCACCTGCTCCAGGCGGCGCTCCGCGAGGTGCTCGGCGAGCACGTCGTGCAGGCCGGCTCGGCCGTGCGTCCCGACAAGCTGCGCTTCGACTTCACGCATGCGTCGCAGCTGACGCTCGAGGAGCGCGAGACGATCGAGCAGCGCGTCAACCGCGCGATCTTCGCGAACGTGCGCGTCAACACCTTCGAGACGACGCTCGACGAGGCGCGCAGGCTCGGCGCGATGGCGCTCTTCGGCGAGAAGTACGGCGACGTCGTCCGCGTCGTCGACGTCCAGGGCACGTCGACGGAGCTCTGCGGCGGGACGCACGTGCGCTCGACGGCGGAGATCGGTGCCTTCGCGATCCTCGGCGAGGGCTCGGTCGGCGGTGGGACGCGCCGGATCGAGGCCGTCACGTCGGGTGAGGCATGGGCCTCGCTGCGGGCGCGCGCGACCGAGGTCGATGCGCTCCGGGCCGAGCTGGAGGAGACCCGCCGCGAGCTGAAGCGCAAGCCGCAGGCCGCGGAGGCCGCGGCCGACCCCGATGCCGTCGTCATGGCCGTCGACGGCGTCAACGTCGTCGTGCAGGCCGTCGACGGCTTCGAGGGCGACGCCCTCCTCGACCTCTCCGACCGGCTCAAGCAGCGGCACGCACCGGCGGCGGTGGTGCTCGGCTCGGCCGGAGACGGCAAGGTGTCGCTCGTCGCGAACTTCGACGACGCCGTCGCGAGCCGTGTCAGCGCTGCGGACGTGATCCGCGGGGCGGCGCCGCTCGTGGGGGGCGGCGGCGGCGGTCGGCCGACGATGGCCCGCGCGGGCGGCAAGGACGCCGGGAAGCTCCCCGAGGCGCTGGCCGAGGCGGAGCGGCTGATCCGCGCGGCTCTGTGAGGGTGCTGGCACTGGACTACGGCGCCGCGCGCACCGGCGTGGCCGTGTCCGACGCGACGGGCACGCTGGCGCGACCGGTCGGGATCGTGGAGCGAGCCGCGAGCGACGCGGGGCTCGACCGGGTCGTCGCCCTGGTGGCCGAGCACGAGGCCGAGTTGATCGTGGTCGGGCTCCCGCTGACCCTGCGCGGCGAGCGCGGCGCGCAGGCGCGCGAGACCGAGGCGTTCGTGGAGGCGCTCCGCGCGCGACTCCAGGTTCCGGTGGAGACCGAGGACGAGCGGTTCACGACCGTTCTCGCCCAGCGGACGGGCGGCCGCGCCCCCGAGGACGCACTCGCCGCCGCCCACCTCCTGCAGGGCTGGCTGGAGCGTGCGCGATGAAAGGCGGCCTCGCGCTTCTTCTGGTCGTGACACTCGTCGGCGTGGGGGCCTTCGCGGCGACAGCGTGGATCGCGGGCGGGGAAGACGAGGCTCCCGCGGTGACGGCCACCGCTCCACCGCCGCTGGCCCGCCTGACGATCATCTTCCCGGAGGGGTTCACGATCCGCGAGATGGCCGACCGGGTCGCGGCAGTCAGAGCCATCGCGATCCGCAAGCGCGGGGTCACGCCGGTGCTCACGCGGGACGGCTACCTCCGCGCGGTCGACCGCGCCGTTGCGCCGCCGCGGTTTCGCAAGGACATGACGCGTGACTCGCTCGAGGGCTTCCTCTTCCCGGCCTCGTACGAGTTCACGCAGAAGACGACGGCGCGCGAGCTCGTCGCCGACCAGCTCACGGCCTTCCGCCAGCGCTTTCGGACGGTCGACCTCTCCTACGCACGCTCGAAGAACCTGACCCCGTACGACGTGCTGATCATCGCGTCGATGATCGAGAAGGAGACGGCGGTGCCGCGGGAGCGCCGCCTCGTCGCCGCTGTCATCTACAACCGGTTGCGGAACCGCATGCCGCTCGGGATCGACGCGACGGTCCGCTACGGCCTGAACATTCCCGGTACCGAGTCGCTGACGAAGGCGGCGCTTCGCTCGACGTCGCCGTTCAACACACGCCTACGTCCCGGGCTGCCGCCGACGCCCATCGCGAACCCGGGCCTCGCCTCGATCCGGGCCGCGGCGAGCCCCGCAGCGGTCGATTACCTCTACTACGTCCGCAAGCCGAAGTCGATCGCGCACTACTTCACGGCGGACGAGTCGGACTTCCTCCGCAAGGTCTGCCAGTACGGCTACGCCTGCGACTGACGCTCGCGCTCGCGCCGGTCGGCCGCATCACGCTGGTCGCGCACGTACTCCCGCGCGCGCTCCACGAGGGTGTCGAACACCTCGCCGAGGTGATCGGCGGGTGCCCGATCCGCGTTGAGCCACTCGGGCGGGAGCAGCTCACGCCGCGCCCGCTCGTGCTCCTGGCTCGCCTCGAAGAGCGAGACCAGCCTCCGATCGACGTTGTCGACGCCCACGACATCCGTATCGGCAGATGGGCGCGGATGTGTGAACCCGTCGCCCACGCGATCATCCGTCGCAGGGGCGGGCCGTCGGTCGTTCGGGCGATACTGCCGCCCATACCGAGCTACTTCCGAAACCCCGAAGCACCTGCGCCGAACAACCCGCGCCGCATCGGGGTCGTCGCCTTCGTCGTACGTGACGGTGCAGTCCTTCTCGAGCGCCGCGCCGATTTCGGCACCTGGGGCATCCCCGGCGGAGGTCTGGACGAGGACGAGACCGTCGAGCAAGGGCTCGCGCGGGAAGTTCTCGAGGAGACCGGGCTCGAGGTGGTTTCGACCGAGCTACTCGGAGTGTTCTCAGATCCGTCGCGGATCATCGAGTACAGCGACGGAAACGTCTATCGCCTTCTGACGCTCGCCTTCGTCGTCTTCGTTGCACCTGGGCCGCCACGCGTCAGCGAGGAGTCGCTCGAGCTCCGCTTCGTCCCGTTCTCCCGAGTACGTGACTTCGAGATCGGCGCTGCGCTCGTGCCGGTCGTCGATGCCTTCCTCGAGGGACGAGCGCGACCGGTCGTCGCGTGATCGAGATCCGCGGCACGACGACGCTCGTCGGGCTTCTCGGCTGGCCGACGTCGCACTCGCTGTCCCCGCCGATGCAGAACGCAGGGTTCGAGGCGCTCGGGCTCGACTGGGCCTATGTGCCGCTGCCGACACCGCCGGAGCTGCTTCGCGACGCCGTGCGCGGGCTGATAGCGACAGGCTTCGCGGGGGCGAACGTGACGATCCCGCACAAACAGGCGGTCGTCGAGCTGTGCGACGAGCTCGACGAGGTGGCGCGGCGCGCCGGCTCGGTCAACACGCTCGTGATCCGGGATGGACGTGTCCACGGCTCGTCGACGGACGGGCTCGCGGTGACGACCCAGATCGAGCCGCAAGGGCGTCGAACGCTCGTGCTCGGCACGGGTGGGGCGGCGAAGGCGGTCGCCGCCGCGCTCGCGGATGCGGGCTCCGAGGTCGTCGTCCACGGGCGACGGGATGTGGGCTGGCCGCCGTCTGCGGAAGGCTTCGACGTCCTCGTCAACGCAACGCCGGTGAAGGAGGAGGTCGTCGTCGCGCCGCGTGCCGGGATGCAGGTCGTCGACCTCGCCTACCTTGCCGACGGCCGATCGACCGCGCTGATCTCCGCCGCGCAGGCGCTCGACTGCCATCCGTGCGTCGACGGCCTCGACGTGCTTCTCGCCCAGGGCGTAGCCTCGTTCGAGCGCTGGACGGGGGAAGCGCCGCCGCTCGTCGCGATGCGCGACGCCCTGCGTGACCGCAGCTGACACCACGGCACCCGCCGGAGGACGCCCGCGTAGGATCGCGGCATGTCGCTGCACGTCGTCACGGCGGGCGAGTCGCACGGGCCGGCGCTCGTTGCGATCGTCACCGGGCTTCCCGCCGGACTGCGCCTCGAGCAGGACGCGATCGACGCCGACCTGCGGCGGCGGCAGCAGGGATACGGCCGCAGCCCGCGCCAGAAGCTCGAGTCGGACGAGGTCGAGGTCCTCTCCGGCCTCCGGCACGGCCTCACGCTCGGCACGCCCCTGACGCTCGTCGTCCGGAATCGCGACCACGCGAACTGGACGTGGGGGATGAGCCCGTGGCCGCCCGCCGGAGACCCCTCGGGGAAGGGTGTGAAGCCGGTCACGCTGCCGCGGCCCGGGCACGCCGACCTCGCCGGGGTGCTCAAGTACGGGCACGGGGACGTCCGAAACGCGCTCGAGCGCGCCTCCGCCCGGCACACGGCAGTCCACGTGGCGGCCGGGACGGTGGCGAAGACGCTCCTCCGCGAGCTCGGGATCGAGGTCGCCGGGCGTCCGGTCGAGGTCGGGGGCGAGACGACGGACGACGGGATGCGCGAGGCGACCGACGCCGCGCGGACAGACCGCGACACCCTCGGCGGTATCGTCGAGGTCGTTGCGACGGGTGTCCCGCCCGGGCTCGGCTCCTATGCCGAGAAGCGGGACCGGCTCGACGCCCGCATCGCCTTCGCCCTGATGGGGATCCAGGCGGTGAAGGGCGTGGAGGTCGGGGACGGGATCGACCTCGCCCGGCGCCGCGGGTCGGGTGCCCACGACGAGATCTCCCCGGGACTCGAGCGGCGCACGAACCACGCGGGGGGCATCGAGGCGGGCATGTCGAACGGCGAGCCGATCGTCGTCCGCGCGGCCATGAAGCCGCTGCCGACGCTCATGCGGCCGCTCGACTCGGTCGACCTCGAGACCGGCGAGCCCGCGAAAGCCCTGGTCGAGCGCTCGGACGTCCAGGCGGTCGAGGCGCTCGCCGTGGTCGCAGAGGCCGCGGTCGCGTTCGAGCTCGCCCGCGCCGCGCTCGACAAGCTCGGCGGCGACGCGATGGTCGACGTCCTCGCGGCGCGTGACGCGTACCTCGCCCGGATCGGCGAGCGATGGCACCCGAGCCGCTGAACGCCCTCGGGCGGCACCTCGCGCTCGCGGGATTCATGGGCTCGGGGAAGACCACCGTGGGAACGGTCGTCGCGGAGCGGCTCGGGCGGACATTCGTCGACCTCGACGACGAGATCGAGCGCCGTGCCGGGTCGGCCATCGCGGACCTGTTCTCCACGCGAGGCGAGGCGGCGTTTCGCGAGCTGGAGGAAGAGGTCGCGCGGGACGTCCTGCGCGACGGCGAGCCGGCCGTCATCGCCCTCGGCGGGGGCGCGGTTCTTTCGGAGCGCACGAGACTCGATCTCTGCGAGCGCGCCTTCACGGTGCTCCTCGACGTGGATCCCGAGGTGGCCTGGGACCGCGTTGCCGGCACCGGCCGCCCGCTCGCGCGCGGGGAGGAGACGTTCCACGCGCTGCACCGCGACCGTCAGCCGCTCTACGAAGAGGTCGCCGACGCGCACGGCCGCGACGTCGACGCGACGTTGCTCGCCGCAGCTGGCGTGCATGTCGAGATCGGCGCGATCGACGAGCTGAGCGAGCTCGTTCCCGGCGACGGTCCTGTCGAGCTCGTCGCGGACGCCCACGTCTCCGGCATCCACGGCATCCGGGCGCAGGTTTCGCTGGGTGCGCGCGACGTCGAGCAGCACGAGGTGCCCGCAGGCGAGGCGGCGAAGACGCCGTCCGTGCTCGAGCGGCTCTGGACGACCCTGCGGATCGGACGTGACGGCTCGCTCGTCGCACTCGGCGGCGGCTCGACGACCGACGTCGTGGGGTTCGCCGCCGCGACGCACATGCGCGGTGTTCCTTGGACGGCCGTGCCGACGACCCTCGTCGGCCAGGTGGACGCCGGGATCGGGGGAAAGACCGCGATCGACCTGCCC
>DASSBI010000235.1:0-2605 GCA_035698965.1 Gaiella sp.
CTCGTCCTGCCGCCTTCGGCCGCACGGCTGTAGCGCGCTTGACGCAGTTGCGACCGCGACAGCCTGACGCCGAAGGCGGCGGCCTTCAGGGATGTGCCCCGCCGAAGGCGGGGATCAGCGGCAGGAATCCGCTTCCGCGGATTCCTGCTTCGCCAGCAGGATTAGTTGATCGGCTCGTTCTGGACGTTGTTCTCGTCCGCGTACTGCTGGACGAGCGGGTCGACGACCCCGGCGCCCTCGGGGAACGCATAGTTGATCTTCACGAACGCCTCCCACTTGTCGGGGAGGGCGTCCTCGGGGAAGATCGCCTCGACCGGGCACTCCGGTTCGCAGGCCCCGCAATCGATGCACTCCTCAGGGTCGATGATCAGCATCCGGGCGAACTCGTGGATGCAATCGACCGGACAGACGTCCACGCAGGAGCGGTCTTTGATGTCGATGCAGGGCTCGGCGATGATGTACGTCATTCCGAGGCCGAGCCTACCTACGGCACCCGATGCGAGACCGGGTCAAGCGTCGATGCCGACGAGCTCGTCGACCACCTGGCGCGCCCGCTCCGAGAGCGCCGAGCGGACGAGCACCTGGTCGAAGCCCGCCGTGTGCGCGCGCTGCAGCCCGGTCGTGTCCGTGTGGTTCGTGAACCCGAGAATCGGCGTCTCCGGCCAGGCGTCTGCGACCTCGTCCGCGTCGACGCGTGCGATGTCGCAGATCACGAGATCGGGCGCGTCGGCGCTGTCGCTCGTCACGAGGCGATGCCCCGCGAGCAGGACGTCCAGCCTCGACCGGACCATGAGGTCGACCCCCACCAGCAGGATCGTCGCCATGGTCATGGTTCTAGCACGGTCGGAAGTGGCAGCGTGAGACGCCGTGTGCCGAGCTCCGACGCCCGCGCGTTCCCGGGCCGTTGCTCGCGGTGCGGGGCCGGAGGGCACAGTACGCGAGGTACGGGCCCGGAAGGCACCGTGCCGCGGGCGGCGGCAGGCGGCGGCGGAGCCGGGCTCCGCCCGGCGGGAGTCGACGCCGGCCAGGGGCGCGCGTGAGTCTCGAGCAGGGGCTCGAGCTGATGCGCGCCGAGCGGTGGTTCGACGCGCACGAGGCGCTCGAGGACGAGTGGCGCGATGCGCCCGAGGCCGAACGGGGCTTCCTGCAGGGGCTCGTCCACGTGACGGTCGCCTGGTACCACGCCGCGAACGGCAACCGCCCGGGCGCCGAACGGCAGCTCGAGAAGGCTGCCCGGCGTCTCGGCCCGTACGCCCCGTCGCACCGCGGCGTCGACGTCGCGCGTGTCCTCGGCCAGGTCGAGGCTGCATCGGCCCGTGTCGCCGACGGCCTGCTCGACCTGTTGCCGGTCAGGATCTGAGCCTCAGAAGACCGGCTCGAGGCCGAACCACTCGAGCGCGCGGTTGACGTAGATCCGCAGGATGTAGAAGCGGCCGAAGAAGAGGAGCAGGCCCAGCACGACCATCACGAGCCCGCCCGCGAACTGGATCGCGCGGTAGTGGTCGCGGAGCCAGCGGAAGGCGCCCATCGCGCGCGTGAAGAGCGCGCCGGCGAGGACGAACGGGATCGCGAGCCCGAGCGAGTAGACCGCGAGCAGGGCCGCCCCCTCGAATGCCGTGTCCGACGAGCCCGCGAGGACGAGGATCGCCGCGAGCACCGGCCCGATGCACGGCGCGGCGCACACGGCGAACGCGCCCCCGAGGAGCACCCGCGAACCACGTGAGCGCGCGCCCTGGACGAGACCCGCGCCGACGAGCCGCTCCGGCCACGGCAGGAGGCCCATGAAGGCCAGCCCGAAAACGACCAGCACGAAGCCGGCGACCTCCTCGAGCAGGAACTGGTCGCGGAACAGGCTGCCGCCGAGGAGCGACGCGCCCACGCCGAGGAGCACGAAGAACGCCGTGAAGCCGAGGACGAACGGGATGCTCGACGTCACGACCCGGCGCGCAGTGCCGGGCCGGCCGAGATCCTCGGCTGACACCGCGGAGACGGTCGAGAGGTACCCGGGCACGAGCGGCAGCACGCAGGGAGCGAGGAACGAGAGGAACCCCGCGAGCAGCGCGACGGGAATCTCGCTCCAGCTCATCCGTCGAACTGCTCGAGCTCTGCGTCGACGCGGCGCTCGAGCGCCGGGTCGAGCGGCGCCGGCGGAGGCTCGTCCGCACGGCGGCGGCGCCACCCCCACGCGATCGCGCCGACGCCCACCGCGCCCGCGGCGAGGATGCCGAGCGGGACGAGCCAGGCGAGGAGGTCGAAGCCCCTCTTCGGCGGCTCGGCGACGACCGCAGGCCCGAACTGCGCGACGAGCTCGGCGCGGATCTGTTTCTCCGTCTTGCCTTCGGCGAGCGAGGACCGGATCATCTGCTTCATCCGCCGCGCGATCGGCGAGTCGGACTGGTCGAGCGTCGTCTTGCACGTCGGGCAGACGAACTCGGCCTCGAGATCGGACGGGCTCGGGGCCGCGACCACCGACGCGGTCGCCGCGAGCGACGCAACGACGACCGCCACGATGAGCACGACCCGGGAGGCCATGTCAGGACGTGTTGCCGAGCGCGAGCGCGACCCCGCGCTGGAACGCGTCGCGGTTCCGCTCGATGTCGACGGC
>DASSBI010000236.1:0-6243 GCA_035698965.1 Gaiella sp.
CATCCTGTTCACGCTCGTCGGGATGGGCCTGACGCTGCCGCTCCTCATCCGCTGGCTCGGGCTCGAGGACGACGGCATCGAGGAGCGGGAGGACGCGGAAGCGCGGATTCGCGGCGCGGAGGCCGCGCTCGCGCGTCTCGAAGAGCTCGTCGGCGAGGACTGGGTGCGCGACGACACGGCCGAACGGGTCCGTGGCGCCTATCGGTTCCGGACGAACCGCTTCCAGGCACGTCTCGACGACGGCGACGACGGCTCGATCGAAAGCCGCTCGCTCGACTACCAGCGGCTGCGGCGCGAGCTGCTCGATGCCGAGCGCGACGCGCTCCTTGGGCTTCGCCGCGCGGGCGTGATCTCGAACGACGTGTGGCTGCGTGTCGAGCGCGATCTCGATCTCGAGGACGAGCGACTCGACATCTGAGTCAACCGCGGAGCTCGAGCTCTCCTGCGTCGAAGGCCCCGGTCTGGTAGGCGAGGACGACCGCCTGGACGCGGTCGTGGAGGCCGAGCTTGGACAGGATGTGGGTCACGTGTGTCTTCACGGTGGTCTCGCCGATGAAGAGCTCCTGCCCGATCTGCGCATTCGAGAGCCCGCGGGCGACGAGCCGGAACACCTCGCGCTCGCGCGTGCTGAGGTCGTCGAGCTCCTTCGGTGGCGTCGGTCGCGGCATCCGCGTGAACGCGCCGATCACGCGCCTCGTCACCGCGGGCGAGAGGAGGGCGTCGCCCGAGGCGACCGTCCGCACGGCCGCGATCAGCTGCTCCGGCGGGTCGTCCTTCAGGACGAAGCCGCTCGCCCCCGCGCGGAGCGCCTCGTAGACGTACTCGTCGAGGTCGAAGGTCGTGAGGACGAGGACGCGTGCGTCCGCGTCGGCGGCGAGGATGCGGCGGGTCGCCTCGAGCCCGTCGAGCTCGGGCATGCGGATGTCCATCAGCACGACCGAGGGGTCGAAGCGCGCGGCCTTCTCGACCGCTTCCTTGCCGTTCGATGCCTCCGCGACGACCTCGATGTCCTCCTCGCCCGAGAGCAGCATGCGAAAGCCGGCACGTACCATCGACTGGTCGTCGGCGACGAGGACGCGGATCGTCATCGGCCGTCACCTCGGAGCGGAAGTCTCGCGTCGAGGACGAAGCCGCCGTCGGGCGCGGTGCCGGCGGTCATCGTGCCGCCGTAGATCTTCACCCGCTCGCGGACGCCGACGAGCCCGTAGCCCTGCCCGTTGCTCGCGCCGCCGCCGCCCGTGCCGTCGTCGCGAATCTCGATCCGCAGCTCGTCCGGCCCGTAGCGAAGCGTCACGTCGGCCCGGTTCGCATGTGCGTGCTTGAGCGCGTTCGTCAGCGCCTCCTGCACGATGCGATACGCGGAGAGCTCGACCGCCCGTGGGAGCGGCGCTGCCTCGCCCTCGACGTGCAGCGTCACCGGCAAGCCCGCGCGCTCGACGTCGGCGACCAGCGTGCCGACGCTGTCGAGACCGGGCTGTGGGACGAGCTCGAGGTCGTCGCCGTCGTCCCGCATCGCGGCGAGGAGCCTCCGCATCTCGGCAAGAGCGGTACGGCCTGCCCCCTCGACGCCGCGCAGTGCATCCGACTCGTCGCCCAGCTCGTCGGGGAGCTTGTGGCGCACCGCGCCGACCTGGAGCACCATCACGCTCACGGCGTGGGCGACGATGTCGTGGAGCTCTCGGGCGATCCGCGTGCGCTCCTCCGCGACGGCGATCCGCGCCGCGGTCTCGCGCTCTCGCTCGGCCTGTGCTGCGCGCGCCTCGGCGGCGTCCGCCTGCTCGGCGCGGGCGTTGAGCGCAAAGCCGGCGAGCCAGGCGATACCGAACAGGAGTGGGACATAGACGAGCTCACCCGGCGAGTGCCCCGGCCGGTTGAAGATGATCGTCACCATGCTGGCGAGGACGACCGCGAGACCCACGCGCGCGAGCAGGGGGTCGCGCAGGTTCCCGAGCAGGAATGCCGCGAGGATCCCGGCGAGATAGAGGCCCGCGGGGTACGGGATCAACCGGCCGTCGACGAACGAGAACGCTGCTGCCAGGAGCCAGAACGCCGCAGGCGCGCCGAACGGAAAGCGACGCCTTGCGAGAAGCCCGAGCACGACCACCGCGGCCGCCGGGATGCAGAACCAGAGGGTCGTCTCCGGGGCGTTGCGGTCATCGCGCCTGATCGCGACCTCCAGCACGGCCGCACCGGCGAGGACGACGATCACAGCGTCGAACCACCATCCTCGCGCGACCCCTCCCAAGCGGCTCATGCGCTGAACGTACTCCTCGTTCGACCGTGTCGCCTCCTACCTGGGTAGGAGCCCGGATCGTCGCAGGGTGCGAGTGCGAATCCGGCCTCCCGACGACGTCACGGCGCCGCTCGGCTCCTAGCGTCGAGCCATGGAGTCAGGCACACAACGCACGAAGGAGGACGTCATGAACCGCAACAACATCGCGGCCCGCATGGGTCGCTGGAGCGCCACACACTGGAAGACCGCGACGTTCGGCTGGCTCGCCTTCGTCGTCGTCGCGTTCGGGATCGGCGGCCTGGTCGGCATGAAGTCGATCGACGCCAACGAGCCCGGGCCGGGCGAGTCCGGCCGCATGGACAGAATCCTCGACGCCGGGTTCCCGCAGCCCGCCGGCGAGAACGTCCTGATTCAGAGCTCGACGCTACGGGCAACCGACCCGCAGTTCAGAGCGGCCGTGCGTGACGTCGTCGCGGCGATCTCGACGCTCGACGTCGTTCAGCACGTCAGCCCGCCGCTCGCACCCGGGAACGCCGGGCAGATCTCTCCGGACGGGCACGCGGCGCTCGTAGGACTTCAGATCCGCGGCGATCCCGACACGGCGGTCGACCGGATCGGCCCGGTCCTCGACCGAGTAGAGGAGCTTCAGAAGGCGCACCCGCAGGTCTTCATCGGGCAGTTCGGTGACGCGAGCAAGATCGACGCGCTCACGACCGCGTACGCCGACGACCTTGGGAAGGCCGGGCTGCTGTCGCTCCCGGTCACGCTGGTCATCCTCCTGGTCGCCTTCGGCGCGCTCGTGGCGGCGGGGATCCCTCTGCTCCTCGCGCTGACCGCCGTCTTCGCGACGTTCGGGCTCGTCGCGATCCCGAGCCACGTGTTCCCGGTTGCGATGCAGGCGCCGGCGCTCGTGCTCCTGATCGGGCTCGCCGTGGGCGTCGACTACGCGATGTTCTACTTGAAGCGCGAGCGCGAGGAGCGGGCAGCAGGTCGCAGCGAACGGGCGGCGCTCGAAGCCGCGGCGGCGACGTCGGGCCGCTCGGTGCTCGTCGCGGGCCTCACCGTGATCGTGGCGATGGCCGGCATGTTCCTCACCGGCGACTCGACCTTCGAGTCGCTCGGAGTCGCAGCCATCACCGTCGTCGCGATCGCTGTGCTCGGCTCGCTGACCGTCCTGCCGGCGCTGCTCTCGCGGCTCGGCGACAAGGTCGACCGCGGTCGCGTGCCGTTCGTCGGACGTCGTCGAGGCGGGGGCGAGGGCCGGTTCTGGGGCGCGATCGTCGACCGCGTGCTGCGGCGGCCGCTCCTGTCGGTCGTCCTTGCCGGCGGGATGCTCGTGGCGTTGGCGGTGCCCGCGCTCCAGCTCCGCATGGCGATGGCGGGCCCGGACACGTTCCCGCAGTCCCTTCCCGTCGTGCAGGCGTACACGAAGATGCAGCAGTCCTTCCCCGGAACGGCGCTGCCCGCGAACGTCGTCGTGAAGGCGCCGAACGTGAAGGCACCGGCGGTGCAGGCCCAGATCCGCCGGCTCGAGCGGCGGGCGCTCGCGAGCGGCCGGATGCACGAGCCGATCACGGTCGACGTCAACCGCGACGCCACAGTCGCGAACGTCTCGATCCCGATCGACGGCAAGACGACCGACCGTGAGGCCGACGCTGCGCTCGCCGACCTGCGCGACCGGATCGTTCCTGACACCGTCGGCCGGCTCCCGCACGCGGAGACGGGCGTCACCGGGCTCGCGGCGCAGTGGAAGGACTCGACCGACGAGCTCAAGTCCAACCTGCCACCGGTGGTCGGCTTCGTGCTCGTGATCGCGTTCGTGCTCCTGCTCGTCGCGTTCCGTTCCATCGTCGTCGCGGCGAAGGCGATGCTGCTCAACCTGCTCTCCGTCGCCGCGGCGTACGGCGTGCTCGTGCTCGTCTTCCAGCACGGGATCGGCAAGGGCCTGCTCGGCTTCAGCTCGACCGCAGGGGTCGACCCCGTCGTACCGCTGCTCCTGTTCGTCATCCTGTTCGGCCTCTCGATGGACTACCACGTCCTCGTCCTCGGCCGGATCCGGGAGCTCTACGACCGGGGCGAGAGCATGGACGATGCGATCTCGAACGGGATCAAGCGCACCGCAGGCGTCGTCACGAGCGCCGCGATCGTGATGGTGTTCGTGTTCTCGATCTTCGCGACGCTCTCGATGCTGTTCTTCAAGCAGTTCGGCGTCGGGCTCGCGGTCGCGATCCTGATCGACGCGACCATCGTCCGGGCGGTGCTCCTGCCCGCGAGCATGAAGCTGCTCGGGGAGTGGAACTGGTACCTCCCGCGGTGGCTCCAGTGGCTGCCGCGGCTCGAGCCCGGCGAGCCGGAGACCGCATCCGACGCGGCCCCGGCGAGCACCTCGGCGTAAGCACCGGCAACCAGAGAGGTCCCGGCTCCGACCCGATCGGAGCCGGGGCCCCACGCGTGCGCCGGCGCTTCGGGGACGGTCAGCGAGCGTGCGGCGGCGCGTCCGGCTCGTCGCAGGCGACATTGACGTAGCCGGAGCGGAACGGCCGCGTCTCCCCCGACTCTGTGTCGTAGGTGTGCCGCCAGACGCAGCCGGTGTCGTTCGTCAACAGGTGGAGCGAGACCGACGTCTCGGCGGAGGTCGTCCGCACCCGGTGGATGTCGTCGTGCGGCGGGATCAGCGCGTAGAAGTCGCCCGGCCGGAGCGACCGGCGTTCCACGAGCTCGAGCGCGCCGGCTCCGTCCACATAGATCTCCTCCTCCTGCGTGCCGCGGTAGAGGCCGACGAGCCCCCAGGCGAGATGGTCGTGGATCGGCGTCTGCGAGCCGGCCGGCACCACGAGCGAGAAGAGCGACAGCGAGCCGTCGTCGGCGCGGTAGAGGAGCCACTGTCCGATGCCCCCGCCCATTCCGCTCTCCGGTGCGTCGGCCTGGAACGTCGCCGGTAGCCAGTCCGGGTCTGCGAGCAGCTCCGAAAACCGCGGCCGGATGGCCTCGCATGCTGCTTCCGCCGACGAGGAGCCGGCGATCGCCTGCTCGACGTCCGAGACGAACGCCCGGACGAGCTGTGTGTCGAGAACGAACTCCCCGGTCATGATCGCCCCATC
Source organism: Gaiella sp. (assembly GCA_035698965.1). Classification (GTDB taxonomy): domain Bacteria; phylum Actinomycetota; class Thermoleophilia; order Gaiellales; family Gaiellaceae; genus Gaiella. Next base: position 5,335 of record DASSBI010000236.1, read on the forward strand.
TTTGCGCGTCTCCGCCCCGCGCGCGCGGGCGCGCACACCGGCGGAGTTCCGTACCCTCGCAGGACACATTGCCCTTCGGGCGAAGGACGTCATTCCATGGCATGGCGCGTGGACGAGGTGTGGCTCGACGCCGATCTGCTCTGGTTCCGGGAGGAGCGGCGCACGCCGTTCGGAGCGGCGGCGCTCGCGGCGCCCGCGTTCGCGGGCGACCTGCTCGATCCTCGGCTCTTTGCGCCGGTCGAGACCGGGCTCGAAGCCTCGCGGCGGCGCCGTCTCGCCTCACGCGCGGCCCGACGACGGAAGCTTGCGACGCGGACGGTCCCTGCCGTCGCGCTCGTGCTCGGCTCGGCCACGATGCTGCCCATCGCCGCGCTTCGCCACGGCTCCGCAGGAGCCGTCGGCCCGCTCCTCGAGGACCCGCCGAGCCTCACGTTCCGAGCCGACGAGTTCGGCTTCCACCTCCCGCGCAAGCCGGCACCGCCGCCCGTCCGCGTCGCGCGCAGCCGGGCCGAGCTGCTCTCGGCCGAGCTCGAGTCGGTCTCGTGGCAACGAGCGACCTCGGCGGGCGTCTGGTACGCAGGGCACCTCGTCGACGGGACGCAGCTGCCGCTCTCGGGGCCGGACTGGGTCACGTGGGATCCCGTCACGGACAGGACGCCGAACAAGCCGTGGCGGCTGTACGGGAACGAGCGGACGATCAGGACACTCGTCGACGTGATCGCCGCCTACCGATCTGCGCACCCTCAGGCGCCGCGGGTCGTGATCGGGGACATCAGCCGCCGCGGCGGCGGCCCGCTCGACCAGCACGCCTCGCACCAGAACGGGCTCGACGTCGACGTCTACTACCCGCGTCGCGACGGGCACCTGAGCGCGCCGATCGCGACGAGCCAGATCGACCACCGGCTCGCG
>DASSBI010000237.1:0-2947 GCA_035698965.1 Gaiella sp.
GATCCGCGCCTCGTCGACGATCCGGTAGCCACGATGTCCCTCGGGGAGCTCGACGTGGGGCTCGAGCGCGGACTCGACGATGTCCGGGTCCGCGTTTGCCCAGGGCACGCCGACGAGCACGCCGACGTGGCCGCGCTCGACGAGCCCGAAGCGGCCGGCGCGGCCGGCGATCTGCGCGAGCTCCCACGGCAGCAGATCTCGCCGCTCGACCCCGTCGAACTTCGTCGTCTCCGCGAAGAGGAGGGTCTCGCACGGCAGGTTGACGCCGTGACCGAGCACGTCGGTCGCGACGCAGACCTCGGCGGAGCCAGCGAGGAAGCGGTCGATCTCCTCCCGGCGCGACGCGAGCGGCATCGCACCGTAGAGCACCGCGACGCGGTCGGGCCGGAGCCGGTTGATCTCGCCCGCTAGCGCGAGCACGGCCTTGCGGCTGAACGCGACGACGACCGAGCCCGGCGTCAGCGAGCGCAACTGCCGCGAGCCGACGAACTCGAGCGGCAGCTTTCGCTCGTGGACGCGCAGGTCGGCGTCGGGGAACGCGCGACGCACGAGCGGCAGCGCATCCAGCGCACCGAGCAGGCGGATGTGGCGGTACTCCCCTGCGAGGAGGAGCTCGGTCCACGCCGCGCCCCGCTCCTCGTCGTCCGCCCACTGCACCTCGTCGAGGACGAGCACCTCACCGCTTCCCGGCGCCATCTCGACGGTGCAGCACAGCACCGGCGCGTCCTCGTTGATCCGCTCCTCGCCCGTGATCAGCCCGACCTGCTCCTCGCCGAGCAGGCCTGCGAGCCGGCGGTGCGCCTCCTGGGCCAGCATCCGCAGCGGTCCGGCGTAGACACCGCGCCCCTGCTCGGCGAGGAACGCGATCGCGTCGTGCGTCTTGCCGGAGTTCGTCGGCCCGAGGTGCGCGACGACCGTCTCCGGGTGTCGTCGCCGCTCGGGGAGCCGGATCTCGATGTGTCCCTCGGCGCGCTTCACGGCCGCGCGCTTGTAGGCACCGGTGGCGCGTGCGTGCCGTGCGGCCCGGGACGGTCGCCGTGGCGGGCGCGAACGGCGACTACGCGGCATCGGGCAACGGTAGCCGCGCGAGGTACGAGGCAGTTGCGGCGACGAAGTCGACGCCTTTAGGGATGTGCCCCGCCGCAGGCGGGGATCAAGCGGCGGGAATCCGCCTCTGCGGATTCCCGCTTGCGAGCAAGCTTCAGACCTTCAGGTAGCGGCGCAGCGTGAGGCCGGAGCCGAGCGCGCCGACGACGAGCCCGACGCCGAGCAGGATCAGCGCGGTGACGGTGAAGCCGAGCGCCTTGACGTCGTTCGACGAGTCGATGTGGCCGAGGATCGCCGGCAGCGCCGCTTCCTTGCCGATGAGGAGCAGGACGACAGCCGCGAACGCGCCCACGAGGCCGCACAGAAGCCCCTCGACCATGAACGGCCCGCGGACGAACCAGTTGGTCGCACCGACGAGCTTCATGACCTCGATCTCACGACGCCGGGAGAAGATCGAGAGCCTGATGGTGTTGGCGATCAACAGGACGGACGCCAAGAGCAGGACCACGACGGCGACGAGGAAGACCACCTCGATCACGCGAGCCACCTGGAGGATCCGCTTCGACGTCTGCTGTCCGTCCTTGACGCGATCGACGCCGGCAAACTTCTGACCGCGGATCGCGGCCGACACTTGCTTGACCTCCTCTGCGTGCTTCGGGGTGATCTCGAACGAGTCGGGCAGCGGGTTCGACGGAAGGTCGGCGGTGAGCTCCGGGTACTTCTTCTGCATCCGGTGCAGCGCGTCGGCACGCGAGACGAACTGATAGTCCTTGATCTTCCCGTCGGTCTCGAGCGTGCCGAGATACCCGCCGACGGCGTTGATCTGCTTCGGCTTCACGGATTCAACGAGGAAGACCTTCACCTGAAGCTGATCCTTCACGTGATCCGACCAGGACACGACCCACGAGCCGAGCGCGATCAGAAGCCCGAGCAGAAACATCCCGATCAGGACGGTCATCGTGGCGGCGAACGACGTCGACAGGTTCGACCCGATCGAGCGGAACGCCTCGGAGACGACGAGCTTGAAGCGGCTCACTCGGTCTCGTATCCGCCGCGGCGCTCGTCACGCACGACCTTGCCGCTGTCGAGCGCGATCACGCGCTTTCGCATCTTGTCGACCATCTCGCGGTCGTGGGTGACCATCAGGATGGTCGTGCCGGCAGTGTTGATCCGGTGGAGCAACTGCATGATCCCGACCGACGTGTCGGGGTCGAGGTTGCCCGTCGGCTCGTCGCAGATCAGAAGCGGCGGATGGTTGACGACGGCGCGCGCGATCGAGACGCGCTGCTGCTCGCCGCCGGAGAGCTCGTCGGGCCGGGAGCCGGACTTGTGCGCGAGCCCGACGAGCGCGAGCACCTCGGGCACCTTGCGCCGGATCGAGGTCGACGACTCGCCCTGCACGCGGAGTGCGTATGCGACGTTCTCGAACGCGGAACGGTCGCGGAGGAGCTTGAAGTCCTGGAAGACGCAGCCGACGTTGCGCCGTAGGAGCGGCACCTTGGAGCCCTTGAGCCGCGTCAGGTCACGCCCGCCGACGATGATCCGGCCGCTCGTGGGCTCGAGCTCCTTGAGCAGGAGGCGGATGATCGTCGACTTCCCCGATCCCGACGGGCCGACGACGAACACGAACTCGCCCTTCTCGATCACGAACGAGGCGCGCTGGAGAGCGACCACGTCCGGCTCGTAGACCTTGCGGACGTCCTCGAAGACGATCATCGCGGCCGCCGCGGCGGCGGCGCTCGAGCCGTTCGTCGTGGCGACGTCCGGGCCGTCGAGGAACGCGGCAGGAGACTCTGCGGGTGGTATGAGGAGATCGTCCATGACCGGGAGAGAGCGTTCGAACGGCGACCTCCCTCCGAGGCCGCTCCGGTTCAGGTTCGCCGGATTGTAGCCGAGTCCT
>DASSBI010000238.1:0-8562 GCA_035698965.1 Gaiella sp.
GAGGTCGTGGACGCGCTCGGCGTATTCGCGCGACGAGCGTCCGATCTCCTCGCGCCCGGACGGGCCGAGCGCGACGAGCTCGGCCAGGCGGTCGTGGAGCGTCTCCGCCGAGGCGTTCACGATCGGCACCGGCAGCCCGAAGGCCTCCTCCGTGCGGCGCGTCGCCTCCTCGTGGAGGAACGTGACGACGGGCTTGCCGAGCGCCATGCACTCGATCGCGAAGAGGCCGTACCAGCCGGCGTTCAGCTGGTCGACGACGATGTCGGCGTCCCGGTAGCGCTCGAGCGCCTCTCTGTGAGGGAGCCCCTCGACGATCCGCAGCTCGACGTCGAGCCCCTCGCAGGCCCGAACGACGTGGTCGGTGCCCTTGCGTCGTCGTGACGAAGGGGCGTGGACGACGACGGGGCGGCGCCGTCCGGACGGCGGCGCGGGCGTCACGCGGGCCAGGTCGATGCCCGGCGGGATCACGGTCGCGTGAGGAACCCAGCGTATCGCGTCGTAGCTGCCCACGATCTCCGCGCCCGCCTTTCTCCCGTAGGCGAGCTCCTCCGGCGTCTTGCCGCGGATGTCCGAGCCCAGGTACTGCATCACCGAGCGCTTGCGCAGGGCGCGCAGGATCGGGAACTGCAGCGACTGCGGGACGAGCGTGAGGCCGAACGTGAAGTGGAACAGGTCGGTGCGCGGCAGCAGCTCGGCGAGCACCTTCCACTGGGCGAGCTGGCGTCGCACGAGCCCTCCCTCGAGCTCCAGGGAACGGTCGGCCTCGGGGTGGAGCGTGTAGCGGTTGAAGACGACGAGCGACGCATCGACGCCCCGCTGTCGCAGCGCCTGGACGTTCGTCCACGGGATCCCGGCGGTATTGACCGGGCAGTGGACGACACGGAGTGGGCGCCTCGAGGTCACGGCGCGGTGCGGTCGAAGGCTGCGCTCATCCCCACTCGAGCTGGTCGAAGTAGCGAAGCGCCGTCCGTCCGGGCCTGATTCGCGCTGCATAGCCGGCGAGCTCGTCGTCCGAGACCTCGCCGAGCGCACGCTTGACCCCGAGGTAGGGAAGGTTCAGGTCATCCTGGTAGACGATCGTCGAGATGCGCGGGTTGACCTCGATCACGTGCTCGCCGACGAGCTGGATGTTGAAGAACCACTCGATCCCGAGCTCCTTCACGATGCGGTCGGCGATCTCCATCAGCGCGAGGTCAGCGAGGGTCACGAAGTACATCGCGAGCCCGGCGCGCATCGCCTCGCGCGTCTTGGGGTGGCCGAGCACGACGCGCTCGCCGTCGGCGATCCCGTCGATCGTGCGCTCCCCACCCGTCGCCAGCTCCATCACGAGCAGGTCGGGGCCGCCTTCCGCCGGGAGCAGCTCGACCGCTTCCTCGAGCCGCATCGCGACCGAACCCGGGCGCTCGTGCAGGAGCTGGTGCGCGCGGTCGACCGTCGGGTCGAGGATCCGGAACCCGCGCGACCCGGACGAGAACACGGGCTTGAAGCAGACCGGCCGGTCCGGGTAGCCGAGCTCGTGGGCGGCATCGGCCACCTGGGCGGCGCCGTTCACGCGCCTGAACTCCGGCGCCGGGACGCCGATGCGGTGGAGCAGGGCATAGCTCTCGGCCTTGTCGTTCGAGCGGTGGATCGTGTCCGGCCGGGACACGAGTACCGGGACGGGGAACCGTTCGCGGTGCGCGGCGAGGCCCTCGAGGTCGAACGACGACTGCGGCAGGACGACGTCGACCCGCTCCCGCTCGACGACCTCCCGCATCGCGTCCGGAAAGCCCGGGTCGGACCCGGCGGGAACGATGTGGAACGCGTCGCAGAGATGGCGCCCGACGGAGCGCTCCGACATGTCCGTCCCGACCAGGCGTAGGTCGCGCTCGCCGTTCCGGCGCAGGGCGCCGAGCAACGCCGCGGTACCCGGCGCACCGGAAGCCGAGACGAGCACGGTGATCGGTCGAAGGCTCACGGGCACGTATCCAAGCAGCGGCGGTCGTCGGCGCTACGCGAGGTCGATGCGATCCTCGGCGAGCTGGGCGAGGCGGCGCTCGCGCTCGGCTTCGAGCATCGCGCGCATCGTCGCGCCCATCGTCGCACCGGGGTACGCCCAGATCTCCGGGTGCGTCAGCAGCTGGAGCCAGGGAAAGCCGCCCGCGCGGAGCTCCTCGTGCGGGCAGCCCGAGCGCCACCGCTGGTTGGAGTCCGAGCGGTATGTCGGCGGGTCGAAGTACCCCTCCTGCATGACGTTCACCGCACCGGCGATCGGGGCGGTCATGTACTCCGGATCCGGGTTGTGCCAGGCGACGACGGGGTCGAATCGCTCGTCGAGCGGGGCATTGGGGTAGACGGCGTGAAGGCCCACGCGGTGGCCGAGCTCGCGGAGCCTCGCTGCCGCGGCGACGCCTTCGCTGGAGGCGAGGTTGTAGAAGACCGACTCGGTCATGAGGAAGTACGTCGCGGACGCACCCTCCTCCGCCTCGAGCTCGGCCATTCGCAGCGCTGCATCGAGCGAGAGGTCGACGTCGTGGCGCAGCAGGAGATCGCCTCGCCGCGGCGGCTCGTCGAAGTTCGCGAACCGGTAGTCGCCCGTGCGGGCGGCCTGAAGCAGCTCGCGGTAGTGGTCGAGCGTGAAGCCGCAGGTCATGTGACGTCGACCTCGAGCAGACCGGCTGCATGCTCGGCCCGCTGCAGCGCCTCGATGGACGTGGGGGCGGTCGCGATCACGTAGCCGCGACGATCGCCGTCGAGCCGGACCGGGCGGATCGTCTCGCCGACGGTGAGGTACGTCTCCGCCTGCACGACGCCGGGTGCCCCGAGCACGCCGTCGAGCGGGCCGATCCTCGTGACCGTTCCCGTGGGAAGCGGCCCGGGCGATGCTGTCAGGAAGCGGATCGCGAGCGGCTGGGAGAACCGCGGCAGGGCGACGTCGTCCGGAATCGGCTCGCCGAGCGCGACGCGCAGCGCGAGCTCGACGAGATCGACGCCGACGGCGTGGCGGACGAGGTCGGCCATCTGGCCGCCGGGAATGCGGGCGGCCACCTCGACCACCGAGACGCCGCCGTCAGGCGACGCGATCAGCTGCGGGAAGGCAATCCCGTCCTGAAGCCCGAGCGCGGCGACGGAGCGCTCCGCGACCCGCTCGGCGAGCCCGAGCTGGTCGGAGTGGATCGACGCCGGATAGAGGTGGATCCAGCCCACGCCGAAGCCCACGCCGTCCGGCCGCAGGCGGTCGGAGAGCGTCACCATCCGGGCGTCGCCGCTCCGCACGACGACGATACCGTTCATCTCGGTTCCCTCGACGAACCCCTCGAGAATCGCCTCGCGCCCGGGCGACTCGGCGAGAGCAGAGTGAAGGTGCGACTCGAGGTCGCCGGCGGTCTCGATCCGGAAGAGACCGCGCTGCCCTCCGGAGTCAACGGGCTTGAGGACGGCGGGCAGGCCCACCGTCTCCAGTGCGCCGCGTCCCTCCGCGAGATTGCGGACTGCCGCGAATGGCGGCTGTGGGATGCCTTCCTCCGCGAGCGTGCGGCGCATCGCGATCTTGTGGGTCATGCGGTGCGCGACGTCCGTCCCGATCGTGGGCAGGCCGAGGTGCTCCGTCACGGCAGCGACGACAGGCACCGCCCGGTCGGCCGAGACCGTTAGCGCGCCGTTCACGTCGTGGCGGCGCGCGACGTCCTCGACCGCGTCCACGTCCGCGAAGTCGACGACCTCGGCTACGTCGGCGAGGGCTAGCCCGGGCGCCTCCGGGTTCCGGTCGACCGCGACGACACGAAGGCCTCGCTCGCGCGCCTGCGCGATCGCGCGGCGCTGGTGGCGTCCCGCGCCGACGAAGAGGACGCTCGACACGGCGCGATCGTAGACGCGCCGTCGTGGATGCGCGGTTGTGCCTGTGGAGCGATCGGCACGAACGCGGCACGAAGCCGTGTCCCATTGGTACGTGTTGTCGAGTTAGGCTTTGAGCCGTGGGGAGGAGGTCGGCGGCCCGAGAGTGACGGGGTGCGACATGGCAAGTTGTGGCAGCAGCGGCCAAGCGGCGGTGGTCGAACGTCCGCGACGCCCTGCCTGCAGCTGCCGCGCGCTGCCGATCCCTCCGCCGGACGCGTCTACGATCCGCGGATGCCCTTGACGGGAAAGCGGATCCTCATCACCGGCGGCGCCGGGTTCATCGGGACGACGCTCGCGACCAGGCTCGTCGACGACAACGAGGTCGTCGCGGTCGACAACCTCCATCGCGACGCGCTCTCCGGGACCGACCTCGCCGACCACCCGAACTTCCACTTCGCGGAGGGCGACGTCCTCGACCTCGACAGGCTCACCGAGCTCGCAGACGGCTGCACGCACGTCGTCCACGCGGCGGGGATCGCCGGAGTCGACACCGTGCTCACGAGCCCGGTCCGCACGATGCGCGTCAACGTGATCGGAACCTACAACGCGCTCGAGGCCGCTGTCGCGACGCGGGAGACGGTCGAGCGCCTCGTCGAGTTCTCCACGAGCGAGGTGTTCGGCCAGCACGCGTTCAACGTCCAGGAAGGACACGTCACGACCATCGGCTCGGTCGGCGAGGCACGCTGGACGTACGCCGTCTCGAAGCTCGCCGGCGAGCACATGGCGCACGCGTACCACGCGGAGTTCGGGCTGCCGGCGGTCTCGGTGCGGCCGTTCAACATCTATGGCCCTGGCCAGATCGGCGGCGGCGCGATCCGCGCCTTCATCGAGGCGGCCCTCGGCGGCCGCGATCTCGAGATCCACGGCGACGGCTCCCAGATACGCGCCTGGTGCTACGTCGACGACATGGTGGAGGCCGTGCTGCTCGCGCTCGAGCACCCGTCCGCCGTGGGGGAGAGCTTCAACGTCGGCAATGCCCGCTCTGCCGTGACGATCTACGACCTCGCCACGCGCATCAAGCGCCTGACGGGCTGCCCGGGCGAGATCCGCTTCGTGCCATTGCATTACACCGACGTCGAGCTCCGCATCCCGAACGTCGACAAGGCGCGGTCACTGCTCGGCTTCGAGGCCGAGGTCGAGCTCGACGAGGGACTCTCCCGGACGATCGCGTGGTACCGCGCCCGGCTCGGCGCCGCGGCGTGAGCGACGCGCCGATCCGGCTCGCCCGGCCCGACGTCGGCGAGGCGGAGCTCGCCGCGGTCGCGGAGGTTCTCGCCAGCGGACAGCTGACGATGGGGCCGCAGGTGGAGGCGTTCGAACGGGCGCTCGCGCGGGCCGTCGGCACCGCCCAGGCCGTCAGCGTCTCGTCCGGGACGGCCGCGATCCATCTCGCGCTCCTCGCGCTCCGCATCGGCCCCGGCGACGAGGTGATCGTGCCCGCGTATACCTTCCCGGCGACCGCGAACGCCGTCGAGCTCTGCGGCGCCCGCGCGGTGCTGGTGGACGTCGATCCCGCGACGTTCCTCGTCCGACCGGAGCTCGTCGCGGAGGCCGTGACGCCTCGCACCCGCGCCGTGCTCGCCGTCCATCTCTTCGGCCGGCCCGTCGCCTGGGAGGACCTCCAGACCGCCGTCCCGCAGGAGATCGTGCTCGTGGAGGACGCCGCGGGCGCGCTCGGCGCGCGCTATCGCGGAACGCCGTGCGGCGCGCTCGGGCTGCTCGCCTGCCTCTCGTTCCACCCGCGGAAGATCGTCACGACCGGCGAGGGGGGCGCCGTGACGACGGACGAGGCCGAGCTCGCGGCCGCGGTGCGCCGCCTGCGGCACCACGGGATCGCCGCAGGGCATCCGACGGACATCGAGGCGCCCGGCTTCAACTATCGCCTCCCCGACGTCCTCTGCGCCCTCGGGCTCCCGCAGCTCGAGCGCCTCGAGAGTCTCCTCGCAGCCCGCGAACGCGTGGCAGGCTGGTACGGAGAGCGGCTCGAGCACCTCGTCGGGACGCCGTCAGCCGACCAGAGCGACCGTCATGGCTGGCAGGCGTACGTCGTCACGCTCGACCGTCGCAATGAGGCGCTCGCGGCCCTGCGCGCTGACGGTATCGAGGCGCAGATCGGAACGTACGCCGTGCACCGGCTCTCGGCCTACCGCGATCGGGGCTCGTTCCCAGGTGCCGACGCAGCGTTCGAGCGGGCGCTCGCGCTTCCCTTCGCCGGCTCCATGACGGAGGGCGCGGTGGACCGGGTGGCGACGGCGCTCGCTCGGTACGCCTAGCCAAGCGCGAGGGGCTCAGAGGCAAATGTCGTCAGGCCGAACGGGCACGCGGGTTAGCGGTCGGCCGGTCGCCGCGCGCACGGCAGAGAGGATCGCCGCGGTGGAGACGACCGTTGGCGGCTCGCCGACACCTTTGACGCCGTAGGGCGCGTCCGGCTCGGGCACCTCGACGAGCTCGATCGCGACGGGCGGCATGTCGAGCGCGGTCGGCAGCAGGTAGTCGGTGAAGCTTGCGTTCAGGATCGCCCCGTCGCGGGTGATGAGCTCCTCCATCAGCGCGAGCCCGAGCCCCTGCGCTGTCCCGCCCTCGATCTGACCCTCGACGGCGAGCGGGTTGATCGCCTTGCCGACGTCCTGCGCAGTGCCGACCCAGACCACGCGGGTGAGGCCGAGCTCGACGTCGACCTCGACGACGACCCGCATCGCGGACACGGCGAGTGCCACGTGGGCACGGTCGCCGGTGATCTGCCCGGTCTCCGGGTCGAGCGGCGTCGTGCGTGGATGCCGGTAGACGCGCTCCACGTCGACCTCGCCGCCGCCGAGCCGTTCGCGCTCCTCGAGCGCCGCGCGGCACGCGTCACGGACGGCGCCCGCGGCCATCCACGTCATGCGCGAGGCGGACGCCGAGCCTGCGGAGCCCACGGCCCCGGTCGTGTGCGGCGCGAGGATGACGTCGTCGGTACCGAGCTCGGTACGCGCGACCTGGAGGATCACGCCGACGACGCCCTGGCCGACCTCGGCGGCGGCCGAGTGCACGACGGCGCTTCCGTCCGAGAGAAGATGCACGCGGGCCGTGCAGTAGTCGTCGAACCCCTCCGAGTAGCAGATGTTCTTGAAGCCGAGCGCGAACCCGACGCCGCGCCGGACGCCCTCACCGGTGGTCGTGTTGCCCGCGCCGCCGGGAAGCCGTAGGGGGTCACGCGGCAGCGCCTCCTCTGCGGGCAGCGGGATCGCGAGGGCGCGCCGGATCACCTCACGCGTGGGCAACGAGCCGGTCACGACCTGACCGGTCGGCAGGACGTCTCCCGGCTCGAGCGCGTTCAGGAGCCGCAGCTCGACGGGATCGATCCCCAGCTCGGCGGCAAGCAGGTCCATCTGCGCCTCCCCGGCGAAGCACGTCTGCACCGCGCCGAAGCCGCGCATCGCGCCGCACGGTGGGTTGTTCGAGTACACCGCCGTCGCCTCGATCAGCGCGTTGTCGACCCGGTACGGGCCGAGCGCGAACGACGCGGCATTCGAGGCGACCGCCGTCGAGCTCGAGGCGTACGCGCCGCCGTCCAGCAGGATCTCCATCCGGACGCAGGTGAGCCGCCCCTCGCGGGTGGCGCGGTGCTCGCAGCGGATGCGCGCGGGGTGCCGGTGGACGTGTCCGGTGAACGACTCGGCGCGGTCATAGACCATCTTCACCGGGCGCCCGGTGTGCAGCGCAAGCAGTGCGCCGTGGATCTGCATCGAGAGGTCCTCGCGGCCGCCGAACGCACCCCCCACGCCGGCGAGGTGCAGCCGCACCTGCTCGGGCCGCAGGGCGAGGCACGGCGCCACCTGGTCGCGGTCGACGTGGAGCCACTGCGTCGCGACGTGGATGTCGATGCCGCCCTCGCCGTCCGGCACCGCGAGACCGGACTCGGGACCGAGGAAGGCCTGATCCTGGATGCCGACCTCGTACGTGCCGGTGACGACGATCTCTCCCGGCGTGTCGGGCTCGCCGTGCCGGATGACGAGGTGCCGGACGACGTTGGGCCGTGGGTCGTCGCGATAGCCGTGCCTCATCGTCGGCCGGTCGGGGTGGAGCGGCTCCTGCTCGAGCGCGCGCTCCATGTCCACGACCGCCTCGAGCGGCTCGTACTCCACGACGATCGCCTCGAGCGCACGCCGCGCCTGCTCCGGGTGCTCGGCCGCGACGACGACGACCGGCTCGCCGACGTAGCGCACGCGGTCGATCGCGAGGACGGGTTGGTCGGCGAACTCGAGCCCGTAGAGCTTCGCTCCCGGGACGTCGGCGTGCGTCAGCACCGCGTGGACGCCGTCCAGGCCCAGCGCGCCGGTCAGGTCGATCGAGGTGATCCGCGCGTGGGCGTGCGGGCTGCGGAGGGTGTCGCCCCAGAGCATCCCGGGCGCGGAGAGGTCGCTCGCGAACTGGAACTCGCCGGTGACCTTCGGCACGGCGTCATCGCGGAGCAGCCGCTCGCCGATCCGCCCGACGGTCAGCGCGCGCTCGGTCGCGACGCTCATCCCCGCTCCCGGCGCAGGCAAAGCCGGCGCCTCCGCTCACTGGAGCCTCCGTCGAGCCTACGGCTCATGCCCGCTCCGCGGCGATCCGGACGGCGTCGAAGATCTTCGCGTAGCCCGTGCAGCGGCAGAGGTTCCCCGAGAGCGACTCGCGGATCTCGTCGTCGGACGGGTGCGGGACGCG
>DASSBI010000239.1:0-8412 GCA_035698965.1 Gaiella sp.
GATCACGGCGGTGCTCGACTCGGGGCAGAAGGTCAAGGTCAACTACCCCTCGCCGCAGTCGCAGGCGCAGTTCCAGAACGTGCTCGAGGAGCACAACGTCAAGTTCGACTCGAAGGGCATCGGCACGAGCGCGTGGTGGGCTCTGCTCACCGGTTTCCTGCCGTTCCTGCTCCTGATCGGTTTCTGGATCTTCCTGATGAACCAGATGCAGGGCGGCGGCTCGAAGGTGATGAGCTTCGGCAAGAGCCGCGCGAAGCGGATGTCGCCCGACTCGCCGAAGGTGACGTACAAGGACGTCGCCGGCGCGGACGAGGCGGTCGAAGAGCTCCAGGAGATCAAGGAGTTCCTCGAGAACCCGAAGAAATTCCAGGCGCTCGGCGCGCGGATCCCGAAGGGCGTGCTCCTCTACGGGCCGCCCGGCACCGGTAAGACGCTGCTCGCGCGCGCGACGGCCGGTGAGGCCGGCGTGCCGTTCTTCTCGATCTCCGGCTCGGACTTCGTCGAGATGTTCGTCGGCGTCGGCGCGTCCCGTGTCCGCGACCTGTTCGAGCAGGCGAAGCAGGCAAGCCCCTGCATCATCTTCATCGACGAGATCGACGCGGTCGGCCGTCACCGCGGCGCCGGCCTCGGCGGTGGGCACGACGAGCGCGAGCAGACGCTGAACCAGCTCCTCGTCGAGATGGACGGCTTCGAGCTGAAGGACAACATCATCCTCATCGCGGCCACGAACCGCCCCGACATCCTCGACCCGGCGCTGCTGCGCCCGGGCCGCTTCGACCGGCAGATCGTCGTCGACCGGCCCGACCGCAAGGGTCGCCAGCAGATCCTCGAGGTGCACGCGAAGGGCAAGCCGCTCGCGAAGGAGATCGACCTCGACGTGCTGGCGGCGGCGACGCCGGGGTTCACCGGCGCCGACCTCGCGAACGTGATCAACGAGGCGGCCCTGCTTGCAGCGCGCCGCGGCGAGAAGACGATCGGCCAGCTGGAGCTCGAGGAAGGGATCATGCGGGTGATCGCCGGCCCGGAGAAGAAGTCGCGGCTCTTCTCGGAGAAGGAGCGGAAGATCACGGCGTACCACGAGATGGGTCACGCTCTCGTCGGCTACTACCTCGAGGGAACGGACGAGGTGCACAAGATCTCGATCGTCTCGCGCGGCCAGGCGCTCGGCTACACGATCTCGCTGCCTTCCGAGGACCGCTACTTGACGACCAAGGGCACGCTGATGGACCAGATGGCGATGACGCTCGGCGGCCGCGCCGCCGAGGAGCTCGTCTTCAACGAGGTCACGACGGGCGCGGCGAACGACATCGAGCGGATCACCTCCACGGCGAAGCAGATGATCATGCGCTTCGGAATGAGCGAGAAGCTCGGCCCGCGCGTCCTCGGCCGCAACCACGACATGCCGTTCCTCGGTCGCGAGATGGGCGCCGAGCCGGACTACTCCGAGGAGATCGCGAAGGAGATCGACGACGAGATCCGCCGCGTGATCGAGGAGGCGCACGACAAGGCCACGAACGTGCTCCGCGACCACATGGACGAGCTCCACCTCCTCTCGGCGATCCTCATCGAGCGCGAGACGATCGACAAGATCCAGTTCGAGCGGCTGCTGCAGGGCGAGCCCGAGGAGTCGGTGTTCGCCGACGAGACGCCGCCTCCCGCCGCGGAGCTCGAGCCGGAGCCAGAGAAGAAGCCGCAGCTCAAGCCTTCGCCACGGCCGCTCCCCGGCGCGGCGATGCAGCCGCCGCCAGACCCAGCCGCATCCTAGGCGGCGAGCACAGGCACGCCGTACTCCGCCAGACGCTCGTCGCGCGTCACGATCGTCAGGCCTTCGAGCCGGGCCTGGGCGATCAGGAGTCTGTCAAAGGGGTCAGTGTGGTGAAGCGGCAGCGCAGCGACCTCGAGTCCGTGTGCGATGCGCACCGGGAGCTGCGTGAACCGCTCGGCTTGCAGGTGCGCGGCGAACGCGACAGGCAACCGGAGCTTTCCCAGCGCGGCCTTGATCCCCATCTCCCAGGCGGACGCCGCGCTCACGCACACGATGCTCGAGGGGCGTCGGATCGCCTCCTCGGCCTCGGCGCGAAACGACACACCGTCGAGCCACCAGAGGACGACGTGCGTGTCGAGGAGGAGCTTCATTCCGGCTCGCCCTCGAAGGCAGCGAGGATCTCCGGCGGCAGCTCGTCGAAATCGTCGGCGATCCAGATCTGCCCCTTCAAGGCTCCCGGCCTCCGTGGCTCGTCTGCTTCGTCGTAGGCGACGAGCCGCGCGACCGGCCGTCCGGCCTTTGCGATCACGACGTCCTCGCCTTGCACGACGCGATCCACGAGGCGCGAAAGGTGCGTCTTCGCCTCGTGCATGTTCACCATCGTCATGACTAGATCCTAGCTTAGTCTCTTTGCGGAGGCGTGCGACGACCGTGGCATGAATGTGGATGGCTCGCGTGCGGATCAGCACCACGGTCGACGAGAGCCTGCTGACCGAGGCTCGGCGGGTGCGTGCCGGGTCGACCGACGCCGCGCTGATCGACGAGGCGCTCGAAGCCCTTCTGAAGCGCCGGCGCGCCGCCGAGATCGATGCGGCCTATGCAGCGTACGACGAGCACCCGTTCGACGAGCCTGACGCGTGGGGTGACCTCGCGTCGTGGAGCGATGCCGCGGGCGCCACATGACGGCGGCACCGAGCCGGGGTGAGATCTGGTGGTGCGAGGTACCGGAGGTCGGCGGGCGCCCCGTGGTCGTCCTCTCGCGCGACGCCGTGCTTTCGAGACGCCGACGCGCAGTCGTCGCTCCGGGCACGACCACGATTCGCGGCCTGGCGAGCGAGGTTGTGCTCGAGCCCGGTGAGGATCCGATCCCTCGGCAGACGGCGCTGAACCTCGACGCGCTCGAGAGCGTCTCGGTCGGCGTCCTGGTCGAGCGGCTCGGGCGGCTCAGCGACGATCGCATGCGCCAGGTGTGCGCCGCGCTCACGGTGGCCGTCGACTGCGGCTGAAGCGGCGCTCTCAGTCGGGCGACGTCCGCGCGGCGGCGCGCCGAACCACGAGCAGCGCGGCCAGTGCCGCCACCGCGCCGACGGCCTCGATGGCGAGCCCCTGCACGCGTGCGAGGTCGGCGACCGCGAGCACGCCCCACGCCAGCCCGAGGGCGCTCATCCCCATGCCCGCGATCCACACGGGACGTCGCCACGCGTTGCCCGGCTCGTCCCGTGTCGCTCCGGCGAGCTCGCGCGCCCAGCCGACGAGCTCCCCGACCACGACGAGCGCCATCGCGACCCCCGCGGCGCGGGTGTCGAGTGGCGGCTCGTCGATCAGGAGCAGCGCGACGTACGCCCCGGCGAGCGCCGCGAGCGCCGGGCCGAGCACGACGGGAGCGACTACGGCGGCCCCGGTCAGCGCGGCTCCGGCGAGGCCGAGGCCGACCACCGCGCCGACGGCGTCGGAGCTCGCAACCACGGCGAGCCAGAGCGCCGTCCCCAGCGCCACCGCGACAGCGGTCGCGCCGGCGCCTACCGCTGCACGAGGCGGGCGTGACGCCGGTATGCCCTCACCCCCTCCAGTGCCTCCTCCATCGTGAGCTCGCCGTCCAACGTCGCGACGGCGGCGCCGAGCCGCTCGAACCGCGCGCGCAGCTCGGCACGCTGCAGCCGCCAGAGCCGGAGCGCGGCGAGATCGGAGCGGTCGCGGCCCGGCTCGAGAAACGGCTCGGGAGAGATCTCGAGCACCACGAGGTCGTGGCCGCGCCCCCGCAGGTCGAGCAGCGCGCCGATCGAGCGCTCGTCGAGCAGCGGGGTGACGGCGACGACGAGCGCGCGCGGGGGCAGAGTCCTTGCCGGGATCACGTCGACGTCCTTCCACGCGTAGCTGAACTCGACGCCGGTCTCGAGCAGCGCGTCGACCAGGCGGTACTGCTGGACGAGGCCGCCGCCGGGCTCGAGCCAACGCAGGATGCCTCCGAAGGCCACGAGCCCCACGCGGTCGCGCCGTTCGAGGTAGCGACCGGCAACCGTCGCAGCGGTGCGGACGGCCTGCTCGAGCGTCCCCTCGTCCGACGTCCGCGCCTCCGCGAAGCTGTCGAGGAAGACGACGACGTCTGCATTCCGCTCCGGGTGGCGCTCGTTGACGACGAGCGAGCCCCGCCGAGCCGTGGCGCGCCAGTTGATCGTCCGGACGCGGTCGCCGGGGACGAACGGGCGGGTGTCCGCGAACTCGAGCCCTTCCGCCCGGAGCCGTGCGACCTCGGAGCCCGTCGCCGTCTGGGTGCGGGCGGGGGAGACGAGGCTGCGCAGGCGCTCGGCGGTGGGATAGATCTTCAGTGGGCGGCGACGGTCGATGCGCCCTTCGAACCGGACGAGACCGATGTGGTCGCGTGCGCGCAGCCACACTTCGCCGATCTCGACCGAGGACCAGCGCACGCAACGGAGCCGGAGCGGAAGCTCGCGCTCGTCACCGGCCGAGAGGCGGAGCGCCACTGGATTGCGGCCCTCTGCCAGCTCGACGCCGTCGGGAAGCGCGAGGCCGACCTCGACGCGGTCGACGGCCTGGTCGCTGCGGACGGTGACGGTCGCGTCGAGCACGTCGCCTTCGAGCGCCCGCTCGCGATCGAGCTCGAACCACGCGCGGAGCCGCGGCGGCTGCGCCCGCACGCCGAGCGCGACGAGCAGTGCGAACGGTGCCGCGATTGCGGCGAGCTCGGTGCGCCGCAAGGCCAGCGCGGTGACCAGCGCCGCCGCGGCGAGCACGGCGTAGGCCCCGAGACGCGCGTCGCCCGCACGCGTCACGGCGTCTCGGTGGCGGGCGTTCGAACCTGATCGAGGATCTCGCGGACGACGTCCTCGCCGCTCCGCCGCTGCACCCAGAGCTCCGGACGGAGAACCAGTCGGTGCGCAAGGGCCGGGATCGCGACCCTCTTGACGTCGTCCGGCGTGACGAAGTCCCGGCCGTCGAGCGCGGCGCGGCACCGCGAGAGCTTGACGACGGCGAGCGAGCCGCGCGGGCTCGAGCCGACCGACACGCTCTGGCTCTCTCGGGTCGCCGCGACGAGGTCGACGACGTAGCGGCCAACGCTCTCGTCCACGTGCACGCCTTCGATCGCGCGCTGCATCGCGAGCAGCGTCTCGCGGTCGACGACGCTCTGGAGCTCGACCTCGTCGACCCCGCGCTCGAGCCGCCGCTCGAGCATCTCCCACTCGGCGTCGGCCGTCGGGTACCCGAACCCCGTGCGGAGCAGGAAGCGATCGAGCTGCGCCTCGGGCAGCGGGTAGGTGCCCTCGTACTCGATCGGGTTCTGCGTGGCCAGCACGAGGAAGGGCGGTTCGAGCACGCGGGTCTCGCCGTCGCTCGAGACCTGCCTCTCCTGCATCGCCTCGAGCAGCGCGGCCTGGGTCTTCGGCGGGGCGCGGTTGATCTCGTCGGCGAGCAGGATGTTGGTGAAGATCGGGCCTGCACGGAACGCGAACTCGGCGTCGCGCTGGTTCCAGATAGACGATCCCGTCACGTCGGACGGGAGCAGGTCGGGGGTGAACTGCACGCGCGCGAACCGGAGCCCGGTCACCTCGGCGAAGGAGCGCGCGGTGAGGGTCTTCGCGAGCCCGGGCACGTCCTCGAGGAGGACGTGCCCGTCCGCGAGGAGCCCTGCGAGGACGAGCTCGAGACGGTCGCGCTTGCCGACGACCGCCCGTTCGACCTCGTCGAGGACGGCGGCGGCGCGCTCGGCGAGGACGGTCAGGTCCACGCGATCCGCTCCAGGTCGGCCACGACACGCTCGACCGTCTCGATCGGCACGCCGGGGGCGGTGCGGTCGTCCGGTGCGGGCCGGTCGGGGCGGACGAGCTCCCAGACGGCGGGGCCGAGGAGCGCCTCGGACCGGACGGGGTCGCGCTCGACGTCGACGCCGCGGCGTAGGAGAAGGCCGGCGGAAAGGAATTGGAGCATGGGGCGGAGGCGGAAGTGGACGTCGAACGCGGTTCCAGTGGCGAGCGTCACCTCGCGCTCGGCGCGCGCCAGCGACGCGGGCCGCGCTCGCGACGTCCCCCGCTGTGCGAACGCCGCGTCGAAGGAGGACGATCGGCGCGGCAGGTCGCGGCGCAGCCTCTGGAGTGCGACCCCGAGCGCGAGCGCGAGCACGACGACGAGCCAGATGTGCCCGATGAGCGCAGCCCGGTCGGGGAGGATGACGAGGAACAGGCCGGCCCACATCGTCGCCGTGACGGCGACGGCGATCGACCGGTCGAGACGGCTCATTGGCCAACCTCGGTTGGCCAATGAGCGGGGAGGGGTGTGGGGAACCGGGAGGTTCCCCACGCTCTCGGGAAGAAGGGGGCTCGTGGGGGAAACATGGTTTCCCCCACGGGAGTGAGCCGCAGGCGAGCGACGCTCACGCGGCGGCTCCGGCGAGATCCGCGTGACGCTCGGCATCTGCCGCGGCGAGCTCGCGCTGCACCTGCTCGAGAGTCTCGATCGCTTCGTTCTTCATCTCGGGGCGCACATCGTGCCCGGAGAAGCGGGCCCACGCGAAGAGCGACGTCAGCCGAGTCGCGGCGCGGCCGGTGACGGCGACGTCGGCCAGAATCCGCCGCAGGTACTCCTCGGGCGCCTCGGCCGGGTCACGTGGCAGGCCGGACGCCGCGAGCGCCCGTTCCATCCGGGCGTAGGCGGCGATCACCGCGCGGCGCGGGTCACGCTCGGCGCGGAGGTCGTCGAGGGTCTCGGCCAGCACGTCGGCGAGAGCCTCGGCAGGCGTCGTTAGGAGCGGCTCACGAGCCCGGCGGCGCCCACGGGCTGCGAGTGACCATGCGACCGCCGCGACGGCGGCGAGCGCGGCGACCGCGAGCACCGGCCACACCGTGAACTCCGGCTCGTAGCCCGAGGGCCTCGCGTCAGAGCCTCCGCCTCCTGCGGCGCCCTGCGGTGCAGGCGGACGCAGGCGCGGCCCGACGCTCCCGGCCAGGGAACGCACCACGATCGTCAGGAGCGCCATCGCGACGAGGAACGTGACGAGGGACTGCACTGGACCCTTCCGCTTGCGCGCGCTTCCGTCGGGCTGGTAGCGCCCGAAGAACGACAGCATCACCGCGACGGCGACGGTCGCGACCGCCATGCCGACGACGAACAGGCTGACGACTGCGTCGAGGAATCCCTCGGACGGGCGGTGAGCGCCGACCTCCCCGCTCGGCGTCGACCCGCCGGACGCGACGGCGACCACCGCGACCAGGACGATCACGGCCGCCGCGACCGCGAGCGTCCGCCCGCCCGACCCGCCCCGTCGGCGCGCGTTAGCGTCCATGACCGATGAGACGAGCGACGGGCAGCGAACGTTGGCCGCGGCCGGCGGTGATGGGCGTCGTGAACGTCACGCCCGACAGCTTCTCGGACGGCGGACGGTTCGGCTCCGCGGGGGAGGCTGCGGATGTCGCCCGGGGCATGCTCGCCGACGGGGCCGCGCTCGTGGACGTCGGAGGCGAGTCGACCCGGCCGGGGTCCGATCCCGTGACGCCGGACGAGGAGCTGCACAGGGTCCTACCGGTGCTCGAGTTGCTCGCCGGCGAGCCGGTGTCCGTCGACACGTCGCGCGCCGTCGTCGCGCGGGAGGCGCTCGCGCTCGGCGCTGCGATGATCAACGACGTCACCGCTCTGCGACGTGACCCGGAGCTCGCCGCCGCCGTCGCCGAGGCGAACGCGGATCTCTGCCTCATGCACATGCAAGGGGAGCCTCGCACGATGCAGGCAGCACCGCACTACGAGGACGTCGTCTCCGAGGTCGCCGCCTTCCTCGAGGAGCGCCTCGCGTTCGCCGTCGCTGCGGGCGTCCCGGAAGAGCGCGTCTGCCTGGATCCCGGGATCGGCTTCGGCAAGACGCCGGACCAGAACCTCGAGCTCGTGCGCAGGCTCGACCGCATCGTCGCGATCGGGCGTCCGGTGCTCGTCGGGCTGTCGCGCAAGTCGACGCTCGCCCGCGTGCTCGACGAGCCCGAGGCGCGGGTCGGCACCGATGCGGCCTCGGTAGGGGCGGCGGTGGCCGCATTCGATCGCGGCGCGACGCTGTTCCGTGTCCACGACGTGCGCTCGCATGTCGAGGCACTCGCAGCCGCCGCGGCCGTGGAGCGGGGTACGGTGCGCGCGTGACGATCGAGCTCCGGGCGATCGAGCTCTTCGGGTTCCACGGCGTGCTCGAGCACGAGCGGCGCGAGGGACAGCGGTTCCTCGTCGACGTCGAGCTCGACTACCAGGACGAGGCGGCGGCGGCGAGCGACCGGATCGAGGATGCGATGGACTATCGCGAGGTCGTCGCCGCGGTCGTCGAGGTGTCGGACGGTCGCGCGTACCACCTGCTCGAGGCATTCGCGACCGAATTGGCGAACCAGCTCACGGCTCGGTTCCCGGTCGCCCGCGTGCGCGTGCGCGTGCGGAAGCCGGAC